>CALBMZ010000064.1 GCA_937896225.1 uncultured Alcaligenaceae bacterium
TGTCGTTTGTAATTTAATGTAAAAAAGATGGGCTTCATGCCCAACGTTTATATGACACGTCGTTTTTACCAGCATGAGGAAAGAAAATGAGCGAACGCGAATCAATGGAATACGATGTAGTGGTCGTCGGAGGTGGCCCAGCGGGCCTATCTGCTGCCATCCGTCTAAAACAGCTCGCCAATTCGAAAGGCCTTGAAACGTCAGTCTGTGTGCTTGAAAAAGGGGCTGAAATAGGGGCCCATATATTATCTGGTGCCGTGATGGACCCTATCGCGCTAAACGAACTCATTCCTAATTGGAAAGCCCTCGGTGCGCCCCTTGACACCCCAGTTACACGTGATGAGTTTTTGTTTCTAACAGAAACAGGTTTACGTCAAACACCCGAATGGCTGCTACCTGCTTGTTTTAAAAACCATGGCAATTATGTCATCAGCTTGGGGCAAGTCACCCGCTGGCTTGGCGAACAGGCTGAGGCGCTTGGGGTTGATTTATTTCCTGGCTTTGCGGCAGCTGAAATTTTGTATGACGAACATGACGCCGTTTTAGGCGTTGCCACGGGAGATATGGGCATCGGCCGAGACGGCCAACCCTCTGATCAATTTCAACCTGGTATGGCTTTGCTGGCAAAATATACCCTCTTTGCAGAGGGTGCAAGAGGCCAACTGGGTCGCCAGTTAATAGAGAAATTTCAACTCGACCAGGGCCGTGACCCCCAAAGTTACGCCATCGGCATCAAAGAACTTTGGGAAGTTGACCCGAGTCAGTCTGAACCGGGCTTGGTGTTACACACCGCAGGTTGGCCACTTGATAGCGACACCTACGGCGGTTCGTTTTTGTATCATTTGCAGAACAATCAAGTCGCTGTAGGTTTGGTCGTGGGTCTTGATTACGCAAACCCTTGGTTATCACCATTTGAAGAGTTTCAGCGCTACAAAACCCACCCGCGTATTGCGCCTATATTTAAAGGTGCTAAACGAATAAGTTATGGTGCACGAGCACTCACTGCAGGTGGTCTCTTATCGTTGCCCAAGCTCACCTTTAAGGGTGGTGCATTAATAGGCTGTGACGCCGGCTTTTTAAATGCCTCTCGTATTAAGGGCAGCCATGCCGCCATCAAAACGGGCATGCTCGCAGCAGATGCAGCTTTTGAAGCGATTGTGGCTGAGCGTCAACAAGACGAGTTAACCGCTTTCACCACAAGCTTTGAACAGTCTTGGCTCAACGAAGAACTCAACAAATCACGAAATTTCAAACAGTGGTTTAAAAAAGGCCGTACAGTCGGCACGATTATGACAGGCATTGAACAGTGGTTGCTACGTGGCAATATGCCCTGGACAATTCATCGCAAGCAGCCAGACTATGCCATGCTTAAACCGGCTGATCAGTGCCCACGTATTTCATACCCCAAACCAGATGGCGTACTGACATTTGACCGTTTAAGTTCTGTCTTTATTTCGAATACCAATCATGCGGAAAATCAACCTATTCACCTCACGCTGAAAGATGCTTACGTACCTGTCAATATCAATCTAGCCACTTATGCGGGGCCTGAACAACGCTATTGCCCTGCTGGGGTGTATGAATATGTCAAAAATGAAGCCGGTCAAGATGCGCTTCAGATCAATGCACAAAACTGTGTGCACTGTAAAACATGCGACATCAAGGACCCCACCCAAAACATCGTTTGGGTGGCCCCACAAGGTGGGGAAGGTCCGGTCTATAGCAGTATGTAGTGTGGTTACACTACAGCTTAAACAGGCTTGGTCAACTGCTCAAGAATTTGTGGGTTTTCAAGGGTGGAGACGTCTTGAGTGACTTCTTCGCCCTTAGCCACAACACGCAATAAGCGACGCATAATTTTGCCTGAACGCGTTTTAGGTAAGTTATCACCAAAGCGAATTTCTTTAGGCTTAGCAATTGGGCCGATTTCTTTGGCAACCCAATCACGAAGCTGCTTAGCTATAGCAACTGCCTCGTCACCCTCAGGGCGGCTACGCTTAAGCACAACAAAAGCCACCACAACTTCACCTGTCGTGGGGTCAGGGCGACCCACCACAGCCGCTTCAGCGACCAACTCGTGCGCCACTAAGGCTGACTCAACTTCCATGGTGCCCAAACGATGGCCCGACACGTTTAGCACATCGTCAATACGACCCATGATCCAGAAGCAATGATCAACATCGCATTGTGCACCATCTCCTGCCAAATAGTAGCCCTTCATCTCTTCAGGAAAATAACTCTTTTTAAAACGCTCTGGGTCGCCCCAGATGTTACGAATCATTGCCGGCCATGGACGTTTAATGACCAAGAAACCACCTTGACCTGCTTCGACGTCACCACCCGTTTCGTCAACAATTGCGGCGGTAATACCTGGCAAGCGCGTTGTACATGAGCCAGGCTTTAATGGTGTCACGCCGGGTAGAGGCGTTAACATGTGGCCCCCCGTTTCGGTTTGCCACCACGTATCAACAATCGGGCAACGCTCGCCACCAACATGCTTGTGGTACCACATCCAAGCCTCTGGGTTGATTGGCTCACCCACAGAGCCCAACAATCTTAGGCTCGACAAATCAAATGATTTGGGATGATGAGCATCATTAGCCTCTGACGCCTTAATTAAAGAACGAATAGCGGTTGGTGCAGTGTAAAAAATAGTGACCTGATGTTTTTGAATCATGCTCCAGAAGCGCCCGGCATCGGGGTAAGTGGGCACACCTTCAAATACAACCTGTGTGACGCCAGCAGCTAAGGGGCCGTAAGCAATGTAAGTATGGCCAGTTACCCAGCCCACATCAGCCGTACACCAGAAAATGTCATCACGCTTGATATCAAACGTCCATTCCATGGTCATTTTGGCCCATAACAAATAGCCCGCAGAGCTATGCTGCACGCCTTTAGGCTTACCGGTTGAACCAGATGTGTACAAAATAAACAAAGGGTGCTCAGCATTCACAGCAACCGCGTCACAAACCTTAAGTTGATTGGCTTCAACCTCATGCATCCATAAGTCAACCTTCGGGTTCCATGCGACCTGGCCACCGGTTCGCTTGTAAACGATACAGTGTTTGACAGCTTCGCAATTGCCTAACGTTAAAGCTTCATCAACTGCAGGCTTCAGAGGAATTGACTTGCCACCCCGCTTCTGTTCATCAGCCGTTATGACTAAGCTTGCACCCACATCAACAATACGCTCGTGCAAGCTTTTTGATGAAAACCCACCAAACACAACCGAATGAATGATGCCTAAACGTGCACAAGCATGCATGGCCACTATGGCCTCGATAGACATGGGCAAATAAATAATGGCGCGATCACCCAATTTGTAACCGAGTGACTTCAAGCCATTTGCAAACTGACAGACACGCTCGTACAACTGATGGTAAGTAATTTTAGTGACATCGCCACCATCAGCCTCAAAAAAAATCGCAACTTTTTCGCCTAAGCCCCGTTCAATGTTGGCTTCTAGACAGTTAGCCGATACATTTAATTCACCATCAGCAAACCACTTATAAAAAGGTGCATTTGATTCATCAAGCACTTCAGTAAAGGGTTTTTTCCAATGTAAATGGTCATTTGCCATACGCGCCCAAAACCCATTGGGGTCACGGTCAGCCTCATCAAGCAGCGCTTGGTAAGCTGCTGGCCCTGACACGTTAGCTTGTTCTACAAACGATGCTGGGGGTGGGAAAACGCGTGTTTCGACCAAAGTAGACTGAATTGAGTTGCTCATTTTGACTTGTCTCCTGTTTGAACGGGTTACTTGTTATTAATTATTAGTACTACTTATATGAACTTAATTTAAGCCCAGTGCTGCTATGCCAGCTTTTGCAATTTGTACATCTTCGTCTGATTTAACACCCGACACCCCCACCGCGCCAATGACTTGACCGTCAACGATGATAGGTACGCCACCTTCAAGCATGCCATGCAAAACAGGCGCACTTAAAAATGCAGTTCGGCCGTTGTTAATCACCTCTTCATAAATTTTACTTTCGCGACGACCCAATGCTGAAGTATTTGCCTTTGAGGGTGCAATATGGGCTGAAATAGGGGCAGCATCGTCGAGCCTCAGAAGCCCCAACAAATGACCACCATCGTCACACACAGCTATGGTGACGGCCCACTTATTGTCGTTTGCACACTGTTTTGCAGCAGCTAAAATTTTGCTGACATCTGCGTCAGACAGTATAGATTTTGTTTTCATAAAGATTCCCTAATTTGATCAAGAGTGTGCGGATCTTCAATTGTCGTGAGGTCGCCTGGATCACGCCCTTCGCATACTGCAACAATTGCTCGCCTCAATACTTTACCTGATCGGGTCTTAGGCAGGGCAGCCACGAAGTGAACGCGAGAAGGTCGAGCCACCGCACCCAACTGTTCGTCAACCAACTTCATGATGTCGGCCTCGAGCTTTTTAGCATCTTCGGGCGTTTCTGCCATAGCAGGGTTTTTAAGCACCGCAAATGCCACAGCTACTTGCCCTTTCAAATTATCAGCAACACCCACAACAGCTGATTCAGCCACGCTATTGTGACAGTTAACTGATTCCTCAATTTCACGTGTACCTAAACGATGGCCCGCCACGTTAATCACGTCGTCTGTTCGGCCAAGAATAAAAAAGTAACCGTCTTCATCGACCCGACCCCAGTCAAAAGTAGAGTAGACCTGACGCGCTGGAATAGTGGTGAAATAGGCTTCTACAAAGCGTTCGTCATTCTGCCAAATGGTTGTCATAACACCGGGTGGTAAAGGGGGAACGATTGCCAGAACACCTTTTTCACCTGCGTTGACAGGTTGACCTGTCTGCTCGTTAAGCACTTGCACATCAAAACCCACCACTGGAAAAGAAGGGCTGCCAAAACGGGTCGGCACCTCTTCAATTCCGGGTTGTGCAGACAAAATAGGCCAACCCGTTTCAGTTTGCCAATAGTTATCAATAATTGGCTTACCCAAGCCTTCACTTATCCATTTAGCAGTGGGCTCATCAAGGGGCTCACCTGCCATGTAGAGCGCGCGTAAACTTGAAAGGTCGTATTTTTTAAGTAATGCCGGATCTTGTTTTTTTAAAACTCGTATCGCAGTTGGTGCAGAAAACATAGTCGAGACTTTAAATTGTTCAACTAATTTCCATAAAATTCCACCATCGGGGCGCACAGGTGTGCCTTCATACAAAATTGTCGCCTGGCCTGCAATGAGAGGGCCATAAACAATAAAGGAATGTCCAACCACCCAACCAATGTCACTGGTGCATAAAAATGTCTCGCCAACTTTCCCTTTAAAAACATAATCCATCGCTGTTGCTAACGCAACCGCATAGCCACCGGTATCGCGTTGCACACCTTTAGGCTTACCTGTCGTACCTGAGGTGTACAAAATGTAGCTGGGTTCAGATGACTCAAGCCAAGTAATGGGCACTTCCTGACCAACATGTTTTTTATGCAAAGTGTCGTAGTCAAGATCACGACCTGCAACGGGTTCAAAAGCAAACAGACCTCGGTTTTGCACAATAACTTTAGCTGGCGGATTGGTACAAAGCGAAATAGCTTTATCAAGCAAAGGTTTGTATGGCGTGACCTTACCGCCACGAGACCCCGCATCGGTGGTCACAATCACCTTAGGCGCAGCATCATCAATGCGTTGCGCCAAGTTCACCGAGGCGAAACCACCAAAAACAACTGAATGCACCGCACCAATTCGCGCACAGGCCAACATAGCAAAAACCGCTGATGGCACCATTGGCATGTAAATTAAAACGCGGTCACCTTTGGTGACGCCCTGTTCTACAAGCATTGCCGCAACAGTATTGACTTCGCGGTATAAATCTTGTCTGGTGTATGTGATTTCTTGATTAACTTCGGTTGACACCCAAATTAATGCCGGCTCATCAGCCTGAGTGTCAAGCCAACGATCAATTGCGTTGTAACAAAGATTGGTTTTACCACCTACAAACCATTTTGCAAAGGGTGGGTTTTGGTAGTCAAGCACTTGAGTAAAAGGCGTTTGCCAATCAATGCGTTTGGCCTCTTTGGTCCAAAATGCGTCACGTTGTTCAATCGATTCACGATGAAAGGACTTTACTGTTTGCATAAGATAAGTCTCCATATCTAAAATTTTTTTGTTTATTTTGCCGCATCAAGCTTGCATGAGTCTTGCGTTGAATCAATAATCACGTTGACAAACTAGATATTGAGCGATTAAGATCTTGTAACCCCTTGAGTTTTCAGTAACTTATGAAAACATAGGGTTTTACCCCTAATGCTTTACCCCTACTGACTTAATTCAAGTTAAGATTTAAATTCTAGTTCGACTTATTGCTATTTGTTTCGCCACCCTTTTTGTATTAAGCTCGGTTTAATATTAAGCCTAACCAATGTTTGTTTTTTTCGATACCTAAATATGACACTTGGTTATAAAAAAATTCAAAAACCATTTTTGCACGTCGCACACGTGGCACTGCTTTGTTGGGTGCTTACGGGTTGTTCAGGGCTACAAACGGGTACTGAAACAAGTTTTAGCCTAACTCCAAATGAATGGTCTGTTGCATTAGCCGACCAAGGTGTCACGATTAATCCCGTCATACTGGTAGCCGCATCTAATCACCCCTTTTCACGTCGTGCACTTGACCAGTTGGGCATTCAGTATCGCTGGGGCGGCGTTACACCACAAACGGGTTTTGACTGCAGCGGTTTGGTTTATTTTTCTGCTTCGGAATCAATGGGCATAAAACTACCCCGACGCTCAGTTGACCAAGCACGTAAGGGTAAGGTTATTAAAAAAAATGAACTTGTCTTAGGCGATTTGGTTTTCTTTAACACCCGTGGTCCAAAAAATTCTCATGTTGGTATTTATTTAGGTGAAAACCTTTTCGTACATGCCCCATCGCGTAATGGTGTGGTGACCGTTGCTGACATGACAAATAAGTACTGGTCGAGGCGTTATAACGGTGCACGCCGCATTGCACCCCTAGAAATCGCCTCGCGCTAAAAAAAACTCACAACCCTCACAACCCTACTTTGTTTGACTTTTGATGCAGTTTGGTTGACATGCTGGGTTTTCACATAACCCGCACTGGTCAAGCGCTTGCTTTAAAGCACAAACTGAACGGCGACACGCTAAAACCCGAATACCTGAACGTTGAGCGGCTTGCCTAAATGCCTTCATGACGTTGTGACCCAGAAAATCGGTCATCAAAATTACCATTTCAGTACCTGTGGGCAACTGCATGGTGCGCCTTTGGTGAGACGCATCTCGCCCGCTCACATGATGCGTAATACGAATATTATGTTCGCTCAGTAGAAGCGGAATGTTTCCTAAACGATCGGCACCGACGATAACTGCATTGAAAGTTGACATGACCCTAACCTTGTTTAAATGTTTACAAGGTAAATGATAATGATTTTTATTTAGATTTGAAAGGTTTTTTTAAAATAAATCTTTAAACTGACTTACCTTGCACGGCATCTTTAACCGCCTGAGTTGGCAAATCGGGGGCTAACATTGAAATAAAGGTGTAAACATAGTCACGCAAAAATACCCCTGATTTCACTGCAACACGGGTAACTTGTTCGCCAAACAGCTGCCCAACTGGCACGCTAACTAAGTGTGAATCACGCAAGGGTTCATAAGCGATACCTGCAATAATGCCAATACCTAACCCTACATCAACGTACGTTTTTATCACGTCAGCATCAATTGCCTCGAGCACGATATCTGGTGATAAACCAGCATTGGCAAACGCTTCATCAATCGCTCGACGCCCAGAAAATGCGCGGTCATACGTCACGATAGGGTAAGCCGCTAAGTCTGAAAGCTTTAAAGTACCGCGCTTTGTAAACTGTCTGGCTAAAGGGTGATCAGGCCGAAATACAACCGAGTGCGTCCAGTTATAACAAGGCATGCTCACCAAACCTGGCGTTTGAGCGAGCGATTCAGTAGCCATCGCTAAGTCAGCTTGTTCATTAAGTAACATATCAACAATTTGTGACGGGTTACCTTCTGCTAAAGATAAGTGTACTTTAGGGAACTGAACCTTGAAGGCTGGTATAACTTTAGGTAAGGCATAGCGAGCTTGAGTGTGGGTGCACGCAATAATCAAGCTACCTTGGTCACGTTTGGCAAACTCATCACTGACTTTACGCAAATTTTCAATTTCTTGACTGATACGCTCAATAACCACTGCAACAGCCTGACCAGGCCGCGTTAACCCCTTTATGCGTTTGCCATGACGTTCAAAAATCTGAACCCCCAGTTCTTGCTCGAATTCCATGATGGCTTTCGACACACCAGGCTGCGAAGTAAAAAGCGCTTTGGCAGCTTCTGTTAAATTAAAATTTCGGCGAATGGTCTCGCGTACGAAGCGGAATTGCTGAATATTCATGTTGACTCACAATTAGATTAAACAAATTATAAGTTATATAGAACGTTAAAAAACAAAGATAAATAATATATAGAAATGTAGATTAAGTTTTCAC
>CALBMZ010000065.1 GCA_937896225.1 uncultured Alcaligenaceae bacterium
GTTGAAATACGGCTTGGGTTTTCCGGGCTGATTCTCTTTTTAGGTTAAAGCTTTATCAATGAATTCAATCAGACAAGACTGGTTTTCCAATATAAAAAATGATGTACTGGCTGGGCTTGCGGTGGCTTTAGCATTGATTCCAGAAGCCATTGCGTTTTCGATTATTGCAGGCGTAGACCCAAAAGTTGGGCTTTATGCGTCTTTTTCAATGGCGGTTGTTATCGCCTTTGCGGGTGGGCGGCCAGGCATGATTTCAGCCGCCACGGGTGCTATGGCGCTCTTAATGGTGACGCTGGTGAAAGACCATGGGTTGCAATACCTTTTGGCTGCAACGGTGCTAACAGGGGTGCTACAAATAATTGCAGGTTGGGTCAAGTTGGGTGCGCTCATGCGGTTTGTTTCAAAATCGGTTGTGACGGGCTTTGTTAATGCTTTGGCCATACTGATTTTTATGGCGCAATTGCCCGAGTTGATTAACGTGACTTGGCATGTGTATGCCATGACCGCAGCGGGTCTCGGTATTATTTATGGACTGCCTTATATTACCAAGGCGGTGCCTTCGCCACTCGTCACAATTGTGGTGTTAACGATTGTTTCTATTGCCTTGGGGCTTGATATTCGAACCGTTGGTGACATGGGCGAGTTGCCCGATAGTTTGCCCATATTTTTAATGCCAGACATACCGCTGAATTGGCAAACGCTAAGTATTATTTTCCCCTATTCAATCACCCTGATGATGGTGGGCTTGCTTGAATCACTCATGACGGCAACTATCGTCGACGATCTGACTGACACCAAAAGCAATAAAAACCGTGAGTGCGTGGGTCAAGGCGTGGCCAACATTGCTACGGGCTTTATGGGTGGTATGGCGGGTTGCGCCATGATTGGTCAATCAGTTATCAATATTAAATCGGGTGGCCGCGGTCGATTGTCGACGCTTTGTGCAGGTGTCTTTTTATTGATGATGGTCGTTTTTCTTGACGAATGGGTCAGCATCATACCGATGGCGGCGTTGGTTGCCGTCATGATTATGGTGTCAATTGGTACATTTAGTTGGCAATCGATTTTTCAATTACGTCAGCTGCCAAAAAGCTCTAGTGTAGTGATGTTAGCAACCGTTGCGGTAACTGTTTTGACGCATGATTTGGCGATGGGCGTTTTGACGGGTGTGTTGTTATCGGGCTTCTTTTTTGCGCATAAAGTCGGTCAAATATTTCGTGTTACATCTTTAGCAGAAGACGAGGGTCGTGTACGAACCTACAACGTATCTGGGCAAGTGTTTTTTGCCAGTGCCGAGCGATTCATTAATGCTTTTGACTATAAAGAAGTGATCGATCTGGTCAAAATTGATGTTAGCCGCTCTCACTTTTGGGACATCACGGCCATCAGCGCATTAGATAAAGTAGTTTTAAAGTTTCGTCGAGAAGGCACTGAAGTTGAAGTCATTGGTTTGAACGAGGCCAGTGCCACCATGATCGATAAATTTGCAACGCACGATAAAGACAGCGCTGACGACATATTGGCGGGTCATTAAAGAGACATCTATGAAAACTGAAAATAAAATCATGGCGTGTGTCGATCAATCACGCTTTGCCCATTACGTGACAGATTATGCAGCATGGGCTGCAAACAGAATGCAGGCGCCCCTTGAGTTGTTGCACATGATCGACCTGCACCCTGAAACCTCGACGAGCGAAGACTACAGTGGCACCATTGGTTTTGATACACAAGAAACACTGCTTAATCAGCTTTCTGAAGCAGACGCAAAACGCAATAAACTTGCGCGTGAAACGGGCCGCATTTTTTTAAATAAACTGAAAGAAAGGGCTGTTAGTTTAGGTGCACAAGCAACTGACGTGCGTCAGCGGCACGGTAGTTTGGTTGAGACTTTAATTGAACAAACTAACCAAGCGCAATTGTTTGTTTTGGGGCGGCAAGGTGAATCGGCTGATAAGCTGCTGGGCCAGCAAGTGAACGAGCATGTGTCTCATACCGATTTAGTTGAGCCCAATCACAGCGCCGTGGGCCATCAAGACCAGATAGATGATTTAACAGACCATTCTCAAAACACGTTGGGCGGTCAATTTGAAGCTGTGGTGCGTCAAGCTAAGCAACCTATACTGACTGTAAATGAGCCATTCACTGAGCCTAAAAATATTATGGTCGCCTTTGATGGTAGTGCTATGGCACGCCAAGCGGTTGAGTTGGTCTCATCAAGCCCCTTATTTCAAGGCTTAGCTATTCATGTGTTGATGTTTGGTAAAGAGAGTCGCGACTCAAGTAAGCAACTTGATTGGGCACAAAAAACATTAGAAGCCGCATCGCATCAAACATTTGTTTATTTCATAGCAGGCGATGCGCAAACAGTCGTCACCGAGTTTGTTAAATCACATGATATCGATTTTTTGGTTATGGGGGCATACAGCCATTCGTACATACGCAACCTGTTTTTTGGTAGCAAAACCACTGACTTGATGCACACGGTAGCCCTACCGACATTGTTGGTGCGGTAGGCTACCGTGTGAGCTTTTGTGAGAAGGCTTGAACCGTCTTAACGCTGACCGTCATGCACTGAAACATTTTCTTTGGTTAAGCCACCCAGTCGTGAATGTACACGACCACCCGTACCCATCACCAGTGAAAAAAGAATTTCGTTAGGTCGAGGTGCGTCTTGTATGCCAATTTCAATAGTACTGAAGTGACTGCGAACGTAGCAGGCATGAATGTAATGCACAGGTACGATTAAACGATAACCTGCTGAAGCAACCGCTTTGTTCGATGGCACAATTGCTTTGGGGTGATCGAGCACTTCACGCATGGCCCAACCACCTGCTTCATGCCAAACTGCTCCGTGTTCCAACTCGCCATTCACCCCGACAATGGCACCTTTGCTGTAGACCTCAATATTATTTTTCCCTAAGGTATCAATGAGTTCGTTAGCGAGCAACGTACCTAGTGACCTAAGCTCTTTCATAAATGGCATTAAATCAGGTTCATATCGACCTGCATAGGGATTTTCAATAACAGCAGTTGCAGCGGCTAACTTTAAAGGAGTATCAGTGACAGGACCGCCTTCGTGAAAAGTCGTTTCGATGGTCAGTGAGCGTTTACGAATTTTGATGAGTGACATTGTTTTACTCTTTAATTTTAAAAGCATGAAAAAGAATCAAGACAAGCTCTATATGATTTGCGTGTAGCAAGAGACCTAAACAATAATTAGTGACCTAAAACGACAGGGATTTCAGTTGCAGGTGGGGTGTTGCGGCTACGCCCACAACGCACCATACCATCAATCATTACCATGCCAATGCCAGGAATGTCACCAAGCTGCACACTTTCAAGAAGGGTTTTACCTGCTGTATGTTGAGCTCGATCTAAAAATACAAAGTCTGCTGCTCGCCCGACTTCGATCAAGCCACTGTTGAGGTTTCGCATACGAGCAGTGTTGCCTGTTGCAAAACAAAACACTAGTTCAGCAGGTATATTGCCTAAGCTGGCAAGCAAAGAAATGAGTCGCAATATACCAAGGGGTTGAACGCCTGAGCCCGCGGGTGAGTCAGTGCCTAAAATGACGCGGTGTGGACACTTTAGCTCAAGAGCAGCTTTGGCTGCAGCAATGGCAATTTTTTCGTTACCGTTGTGCACAATTTCAATGCCACGGTTTGAACGTTCACACAACTCACAGACGTGCGCTTCAGACAGAGATGTATGGCCACCATTGATATGACCAATAATGTCAGCATCTGCTTCCAGAACAACGTCTTTGTCAATTAATCCTGACCCAGGTATTGAAGGCCCACCTGTATGAATGGTGCTTTGAATGCCATACTTACGAGCCCATGCCACCATTTTTTGAGCTTCTTCACCTGCCTTAACTGAGCCCAAACCGACTTCACCAAGTAGCTTTACGCCAGCTTGAGCAAGCTCTCTAAAGTCGTCTTCGACCATACCTTTTTCAATAATAGGTGCACCTGCAAGGACTTTGACACCCCCTGGTTTGAAGTTATCAAATGCACGTTGTGCAGTAATGGCCAAGGCCTTCAGGCCGACAATATCTTTCGGTCTACCAGGTAAATGTACTTCGCCCGCAGAGATCATGGTTGTAACACCACCGTGCAGGCTCGATTCAACCCAACCCAGTTGATTTTGTCTGGGTGTCCAGTCGCCAAACACGGGGTGTACATGGCTGTCGATAAGGCCAGGAGCTAAACAGACACCCTTAGCATCAATCACCGTTTTGGAGTGACCGGTGTCGCAATCTTTATAAGCACCAATTGCTGTGATGATGCCATCTTGAACGACTACGGTATCGGCTGAAAGAACCGGTTGGTCTATGTCACCAGAAAGTATGAGCCCGATATTTTTAATGACAACTTTGCCAGATTGATCGGTTACTGAGAGTTCTGCCATGGTTTAAGGTTCCTTTTTAGTGCTGACCGTGCGCAACACGGCTTGCATTACAAATTTTTCCCAAGACTCAAAAGTTTCAGCCTGATCTAATTTCTCGCCGAGAAATGTCGAAAGGGTAAAACGGTTTGATTGATAAAAATAACCCATTGATGCGACCATCATATATAGATCACGAGCCTGTACATCTTGCCGAAAAACACCACTCGTTTGACCCGCTATCAAAATGTCATAAAATACGTTGATAGCTTTTGATGAATATTGCGTAGGCAGTTTCAGTTTGCTGACATGTTTGCCACGATGTAGGTTTTCACTATTGAGAATTGTGACAAACTCGGGGTGGTCGTGATAGTAGTGAACGATGAATTCAATCAGTCGTTTTAGGCTACCTACGGGGTCATTTTTATCAATAATGATTTTTGCTTCGGCTTCGTTAAAGCGTCGGTAAATTTCTTCAAGAACAGCAACAAATAAACCCTCTTTATTACCGAAATAATAGTAAATCATACGGTCATGAGATTTGGCTGCACTTGAAATTTTTTCGATACTGCCGCCATTTAAACCATACTTAGCAAATACTTTAATCGCTGCTTTTAGAACACTTTCGCGGGTTAGGTTTGCAGATCGTGCGCGCGCATTAAGCGGCTTGACGTGAGGGTCTTTTTTGCTTGATTCAGGCATGATTTTTCGTAGCATCATCGTTCGTTATTGATCAACAAACGCACGTTCAATAACAAAGTCAAGAGGTGTTGAGGTATTACCCTCTTTGAACCCTCGATCTTCAAGTAGTTCCTTTAGGTCGCGCAACATGGCGGGGCTGCCACAAATCATAACTTTGTCAGTTTCAGGGTTCAATTCGGGAACATCTAGATCAGCAAATAATTTTCCACTTTCAATCAACTCGGTGATGCGACCTTGGTTACGAAACGCTTCGCGCGTAACCGTTGGGTAGTATTTGAGTTGATTGGTAACCATTGGTCCTAAAAACTCATGCTTAGGAAGTTCTTGCGTTAGATACACTTGATACGCTAACTCTTCAACTTCACGAACGCCATGAACAAGAATAACCTCAGCAAATTTTTCGTACGTTTCGGGGTCGTGAATGATGCTAAGAAATGGAGCAAGCCCCGTACCAGAGCTAAACAAATAAAGTCGTTTGCCAGGTAACAGGTAATCAATTAACAACGTACCAGTAGGCTTGCGACCCACAATTATTTCGTCGCCTGGTTGAATGTGTTGTAACCGTGAGGTAAGCGGACCGTCTTGTACTTTAATGCTTAAGAATTCAAGGTGTTCGTCATGGTTAGCGCTAACGATGCTGTAAGCACGAAGTAGGGGCTTGTCGTTGACCTTTAAACCAATCATTGTGAAGTGACCATTATTGAATCTGAGTGATGGGTCACGTGTCGTTGTGAAAGAAAAAAGACGATCTGTCCAGTGATGAACGGTTAAAACTTTTTCTGAGTTGAATGCGCTCATTTAAATTCCAGCAGTGTAAATAAAGGCCTAATTTTGCTTAAATTTAGGGCGTTGCTTTTAGAGATATTTTAAAATATACTAAGATTATAGTTTGTTAAGTGTTTACTAAACAATGTAGCAAATTCTACATAAAAATTAAGCATATATCAAATATTTATTCTTTCTTTTTGCTGGTTCGTTTGACATGAGTAGACAAAAGCATGGAGCACACCAAAACAGACGGTTTACCTGAAGAAGGTCTGCCAGCCAACTCAGATCAACTTATTGAGTTGAGCGAGCTTGAAAAAAAAACCGCGGGCAAAGTTGAGTGTAATGCCTGTCCAGTTCTGTGCAAAATTAGTGAAGGTCGCTCCGGCGCTTGCGATCGGTATGCGAATCAAGATGGTCATTTGATTCGCGTTGATTCAGTAGTATTGCTTCATAAACAAATAGAAAGAGCCGATCTCAACACACCTGTAGCGTTCGTTCAAACTGACACCCAAAACCCTGAAGGTTGGAATGGCGATATGTTACTTGCCAATCAAGCGTTCATAACGGGTGTTGGCGCTTCTACTACATACCCAGACTACAAGCCTGCGCCATTTATTGTGAGCGCACAGCATGAGGGGGTTGATACCGTAACCGTGGTTACCGAAGGCATATTTAGCTACTGTAGCTTCAAAATTAAAATTGATACCGATCGATACCTGGGGCCAGAGCAGGCAAATGTGCGTTGCGAAGGTGAGGTCGTGGGACATGTGACGACCGCAGAATATGGTTCACAAATGCTCTCGCTTGGTGGTGTGCACCATTTAACGGGTGGCAGCAAAAAAGAAGGCAAGGTCACCATGAACATGATGGCGGCGTTGGGCAATAAGCAGGCTGTCGAGCTAGCAATCGATGGTGGTGCAAATATGGTGATTCAAGCGGGTAAGGCGCCAATTGTTAACGGCGTGCCCGAGCAACGCATGCGGGTAGGTTGTGGTTCGGCAGCAGTGGGTATTTTTGCACAACAGTTTCAGGGGCTGGTAGATGAAGTGGTGGTCGTCGATGATCACATTACCGGGGTGTTAACTGAGCATCAAGCGGGTAAGTGTCTCAATATGCGACGATCAGGAATTATTTTGCGTGGCCGGCGTTCAACACCAGGGCGATACTTTCAAGTTGCTAACCCTGGAACGGGTTGGGGTGGCACAGATATTGCCGATCCGTTGTCAATTATTGAAGGGTGGCATGCCGAGCATGCTTGGCCTGGGCTGCGCCTACTCATGACTTCAACCACTGGTGAGCATGCCAGTTGGTATCGATTAAATGAAGTGTTACAGCCTGTCGAAGAAGAAATGCCCGATCAGATTCGCCAAATCGTAGACTGCATAGGTGAAAACTGTGAACCCTCAATGGTATCGGTATTGTTTCTTTGCGGTGCGGGTGGAAGCTTGCGTGCCGGGGTAACAACCAACCCGATTAGCTTAACCCATTCCATTAAACGTTCGCTGGTTAATGTTACGTGTGGTGGTGCGCCGGCTTATGTTTGGCCCGGAGGTGGCATTACTGTCATGGTCGATGTCTTGGGCATGCCAGACAATAGTTTTGGAACCGTTCCAACACCGGCGATTGTTGCGCCAATTGAGTTCACCATGACTTTAGCCGATTACACAGAATTGGGAGGGCATATAGAGTACGTTCGAAGCCTTGAGTCAGTTCTTCGAACAGGTAGTTGGCACCCAGATGGCGCACCTTTGACTCGTGTATGGCAACCCATTGCCTCGCAACACGTTTGGCCAATTGGGCAACCGCCCATGCTTGGTTAAGGAAGAAAAATGGGGCCAGTCTTTTCAATATTACCAGGTCATCGCCAGCATTTTCAGCATGGTCCGATTGATCTACTGATTCAGGCTGAGGGGGATCCCATTGTCGTGAATCAAGCGCATCAGCATGCACAAATGCAATTTTCACAAGTGTTGCCCAAACTTGTGGTGGAGTTAAAACGTTTGCGTCAAGCGGTTGACCCCAGTCAGAGCAACCCTATGATTGGGCCAGTCGCCACACGCATGTGGCAAGCTTGTAAACCTTTTGCAGATGCATTTTTTGTTACGCCTATGGCTGCTGTGGCTGGCTCTGTTGCACAACACATGTTGCGTTCATACCAAGTGCCTGGCATACAACGTGCTTGGGTAAATAATGGGGGTGATGTTGCGATTCACTTAACAGAATCAGCAAAGCTTAAGCTAGGTTTGTTTAGTGATCTCGAAAGACTACAGCCATACGTTTTTGCCGCACGGTTGCCAGAGCTTGATGCCATGGCGACAATTTATGCTGATAGTGGCATTGGCGGCGTAGCCACTAGTGGTTGGTCGGGCCGAAGTCATTCCTTTGGCATTGCCGATAGCGTGACTGTTTTTGCCGCTGATGCGGGCTTGGCCGATGCGGCAGCAACGATTTTGGCTAATGCCGTAAATGTTGACGATGATTTGATCATTCGTCAGCCCGCAAATAGTTTGTCAGAAGACTCTGACTTAGAAGGCAGATTGGTAACCGTTGCTGTTCCAAAATTAGCGCATTCTCAAGTTGCTGTGGCGCTAGCTCGGGGGTTAAAAATGGCGCAAGACTTCGTTGACAAAGGCTTGTTGCATTCTGTTGTGTTGATGTGTCAAGGTCAAGTTGTATCGGCAACTCAAAAGAGTTGCATTAATAAAGAGAGGGAATTATGTCTGCAATCGTGATTAGAAAAATTGCTGTGAGCGTAGAGGAAACGCATATGGAAATGGGGCAAACTATCTCGCCCCCAACGCGTCGAGCAGTTGCTATTGCTGTGATTCAAAACCCTTTTGCAGGTCAATATGTAGAAGACCTGAGCGACCTCATCGACGCAGGCGCCATGCTTGGCAGTTTGCTAGGTGAGCGTTGTGTCAAAGCTTTGGGTATTGAACCTCACGAGGCTCAAAGTTATGGCAAAGCAGCCATAGTGGGTGAGCGAGGCGAGTTAGAACACGCTGCAGCTATTTTGCATCCGAAACTGGGTGCCCCTTTACGTAAAGCTGTTGAGAAAGGTGCGGCACTCGTGCCCTCTTCAAAAAAACGTGGTGGGCCAGGTACCCCCATTGATGTTCCACTTGGTCATAAAGATGCCGCCTATGTTCGCAGTCATTTTGATGCAGTTGAAGCTCGGTTAACCGATGCACCTGCAGCAGATGAAATTTTGGTTGCTGTTGCTGTGACCGATAGTGGCAGACCCTTGCCGCGCATTGGCGGTTTAAAAATTAGTGAAATTAAAGGTGAAGATGGTTTGAAGTAATTTAAAGTTTGTTTCTTAAAGTTTGCGTTTTGCAAAGTGTGCATTATTTTGTGTTGAAGTCATAAAAGGAGATATTCAAATGAAAAAAAATTTAACCAAACGTATTGCCTTCAAGCTTGTACTGTCAGCCTGCTTGTTAGGCCCCTCAGCATTGGCGTTGGCGCAAGATAAAATCAAAATAGGTGAGGTCAATAGTTACAAGGCTGTACCTGCATTTTTAGAACCCTACCGCATGGGTATGGAGCTTGCAGTTGAGCAAATTAATCAATCGGGGGGCTTGCTTGGTAAACAAGTAGAGTTAATTCGTCGTGACGATAATGCAAACCCAGGTGACGCCGTTCGTGTGGCTGAAGAGTTGGTGACGAGAGATCAGGTTGACTTACTGACAGGCACCTTTCTTTCTCATATTGGCTTGGCAGTCACTGACTTTGCCAAACAAAAGCAAGTCTTTTTCTTGGCGAGTGAACCCTTAACAGACAAGATCACATGGGCTAACGGTAACGCCTATACTTTCCGTCTGCGTCCATCAACCTTCATGCAAGTCAGTATGTTGGTTCCCATGGCTGCCGCCACCAAAAAGAAACGTTGGGCACTTGTTTACCCTAATTACGAGTATGGTCAGTCTGCAGCAGCAACTTTTAAACAGTTAATGAAAAAGGCCCAGCCTGATGTCGAGTTTGTTGCTGAACAGGCTACACCGCTCGGTAAAATTGATGCGGGTAGTGTCGTACAGGCATTGGCTGATGCCAAGCCCGACGCAATTTTTAATGTACTGTTTGGTGCTGATTTAGGCCGTTTTGTTCGTGAAGGTAATACACGTGGTTTGTTTAAAGATCGTGAAGTTGTGAGCCTACTTACCGGCGAGCCAGAATACCTTGATCCGCTTAAAAACGAAGCGCCTGATGGTTGGATGGTGACAGGTTATCCATGGTATGGCATCAAAACGCCCGAGCATGATGCCTTTTTGAAAGCTTATCAGGCCAAATATAAAGACTACCCAAGACTTGGTTCAGTCGTAGGTTATTCAACGATTATGTCGCTCGCTGCAGGCGTTAAAAAAGCAGGTAGCACCAAGACCGATGACATGGTTAAAGCCTTCAGTGGTCTAGAGTTAATGTCTCCATTTGGGCCAATTCGCTATCGCCCTGAAGACCACCAATCAACTATGGGTAGTTTCGTTGGCAAGACCAAGAATGTTGATGGTAAGGGTATTATGGTTGACTATGTTTATGTTGATGGTGCAAAGGTTTTACCTTCTGCTCAAGAAGTTAAAAAATTACGCCCAGCAAATTAACTTAGTCACATAACACAGGCTCACCATGGATTTTTCCGGCTTCCTAGTTCAGTTGCTAAATGGCTTAGCATCGGCCTCTTCTCTGTTTCTGGTTGCGGTGGGCTTGTCACTTATTTTTGGGGTCACACGCATTGTCAATTTTGCACATGGCTCTTTTTATATGGTTGGTGCTTATGTTGCGTACACGTTGGTATCGTTGTGGTCAGGTGCCCTAGGTTTTTGGGTTTCACTGTTGCTTGCTGCTCTGGTAGTGGCTGCTTTAGGCGCCTTAATAGAAATGCTGTTGTTGCGGCGTATTTATAAAGCGCCAGAGCTATTTCAGTTATTAGCGACCTTTGCTTTGGTTTTGGTCATTAGAGATGCGTCGCTTTGGCTTTGGGGGCCTGAAGAATTATTAGGCCCCCGAGCGCCAGGTTTTTCTGGGGCAGTTGAAATTTTAGGACGTCTATTTCCCACTTATGATTTATTTCTGGTGGCGATGGGCCCTGTTGTGTTGGGGCTTCTTTGGCTTTTATTGACACGAACCCGTTGGGGCGTTTTGGTGCGTGCCGCTTCACACGACCGAGGAATGGTAGCAGCGTTGGGTGTCAATCAAGTGTGGCTTTTTACTGCTGTATTTGCGCTGGGTGCTTTTTTAGCTGGTCTTGGTGGAGCATTTCAGTTGCCGCGTGAGCCGGCTAATCTGGAAATGGATTTGCATATTATTGGTTCAGCTTTTGTAGTTGTGGTGGTAGGGGGTATGGGGTCAATACCGGGCGCTTATGTAGCTGCGTTGCTTATTTCAGAGATTAAGGCCATTTGTATTTGGTTAGGCGTGGTCGATATTGGCGGTTTTGTGGTGTCGTTTTCAAAATTTACTTTGGTCGTTGAGTTTCTTGTTATGGCTCTAGTTCTTGTTTTAAGGCCTTGGGGTTTGTTTGGTCGCCCACAACCCCTTTCAAGGCATACGGGTCATTCAGAAGAACCTATGCGCCTAGGTAAGGGTAACCAGTCGCTTATTTGGGGGCTTGTCGTTTTCTTTTTTCTGTTGGCCTTGCCGCTTTATAGTGCACAGTCGCCATACACCATAATCTTGGCAATTGACTTGCTTGTTGCCGCATTATTCGCCACGAGTTTGCACTTCATTATGGGGCCTGCGGGTCTGCATTCCTTTGGTCATGCCGCCTACTTTGGTTTGGGTGCTTACGGTGCTGCTTTGTTATTAACAAAAGCAGGTATACCTATGGAGGCCGCCTTATTGTTAGCTCCCATTTTGGCAATTGCAGGGGCGTTTGTGTTTGGTTGGTTTGCCGTACGGCTGTCTGGCGTTTATTTAGCTATGCTAACTTTAGCTTTTGCCCAAATCACATGGGCGATCGTTTATCAATGGGACGCTTTAACTGGCGGCAGTAATGGCTTAATTGGTGTTTGGCCAGCTCATTGGTTAAGCAATAAGTCAACATACTACGTGCTAGTTCTAACTTTCACAGCAGCGAGCCTTTGGGCCTTAAGGCGTATTCTATTTTCACCATTTGGCTATGCGATTCGAGCGGGTCGAGATTCATTTGCACGGGCTGATGCAATTGGTATTGATGTTAAAAAAATACATTGGGTTGCATTTATCATTGCAGGGGGCTTTGCGGGTCTGGCAGGCTCTTTATTTGTGTTTTCTAAAGGTAGCGTTTCGCCTGAAACATTATTTGTGACTAAGTCGGTTGATGGTTTGGTAATGGTGTTGCTCGGTGGCATTCAAACCTTACTTGGGCCGATCGTAGGTGCGGTTAGTTTCACGTGGTTGCACGATATTGTGGCACGTAATACTGAATATTGGCGGGCGGTATTGGGTGGCGTTATTTTGCTTTTGGTGTTGCTGTTCCCACAAGGTATAGCAGGTTACTTTCGTTTGGCCGTGCAGAGCTTGATGCGTCTTAAAGGGACAACTAAATGAGCCTATTGGTTGTTGAAAACTTAGGAAAGTCATTCGGCGGTGTTAAAGCTGTCGATGGCATTGACTTCTCTGTGGGTGCGGGTGAGTTGCTCGCCTTGATTGGGCCAAATGGAGCGGGTAAATCAACAACATTCAATATGGTAAATGGTCAAATCAAAGCTGATCGGGGTTCAGTGCTTCTAGGTAATCATGAACTTGTAGGTTTGCCTCCACGTGCAGTTTGGCGATTAGGCGTTGGGCGTACGTTTCAAATTGCAGAAACATTTCAGTCTCTGACCGTTTGTGAAAACGTACAAATGGCATTGATATCAGCTGATAAACAGTTGTTTTCATTTTTTAAACGAGCAACCCACCATGCTTTGGGTCGAGCGCTAGATTTACTTGCTTTAGTGGGTATGCGTGATCAAGCCGATCGGGCCTGCAGTGAGTTGGCCTATGCTGACGTTAAACGAGTCGAGTTGGCCATTGCCTTGGCGAACACTCCGCAGCTCTTACTAATGGACGAACCCACCGCCGGAATGGCACCGGGTGAGCGAAATGCATTGATGGCATTAACTAAACAATTGGTGACTGATCAAGGTATTGCGGTGTTGTTTACCGAGCACAGTATGGACGTTGTTTTTGCACATGCAGATCGTATTATCGTTTTGGCACGTGGTCGATTAATTGCCGAAGGCTCGGCCTCAGAGATCCGTGACAATCTAAAAGTTCAAGAAGTTTATTTTGGTTCAGGCAAAACATTTGAAAAATCGAAGTTGAAGGTCGAGGGCATAGCGTGAGTAAAATTCAATCGAAACTTAACGCCCCTTTACTTGAAGTCAATAAGTTGCGCGCTTGGTACGGTGCTGCTCAAGCGTTGTTTGACGTATCGTTTAACGTTAGGCCGGGTGAGGTTGTGGCCTTAATGGGGCGCAACGGCGCCGGCAAGTCAACCACCATGAAAACCATTATGGCCATGATGGAACGAAGAGCGGGTAACGTTAAGTTCATGGGACAAGACATTTCTGCCTGGCCAACGCATAGTATTGCCGCAAGCGGCTTAGGGTTTGTCCCTGAAGATCGACGTATTTTCACAGCATTAACGGTTAATGAAAACTTGATGGTCGGTCAGCAGGCTGCGCGTTTATGGCCTGATGGCACTGCCGCTCCTTTTTGGCAGGTAAGTCAGCTTTTTGAATTGTTTCCCAACTTAAAAGAAATGCAGCATCGATTGGGTAGCCAAATGAGTGGTGGCGAGCAACAAATGTTGACGGTTGCCCGTTCATTAATGGGCAACCCTTACCTATTGTTGCTAGATGAGCCATCAGAGGGTGTTGCTCCCTTAATTGTCGAACAAATGGCGCACATGATTTTAGAATTAAAGGCTCGGGGCGTGAGTATTTTGTTGTCAGAACAGAACCTTCATTTTGCAGATCTTGTTTGCGATCGAGCCTATGTTTTAGAAAAAGGTGTGATTCAGTATGAAGGCACCATGGCAGAGCTCAATGCAAATGAGTCAATTCGTCGTTCTTACCTTAGCGTTTAGAGCACACTATGAGAAAGCCGCGTGACATCAAGTTGCAGGTCAATGGCAAGCCACATGATTTGCACGTTTCCCCCGATGCTAGCCTATTGACTGTATTGCGTAATGATTTAGAACTCAATGCCCCAAAATACGGTTGTGGGCTTGGCCAGTGTGGGTCTTGTACGGTACTTATTAACCGTGTGGCGGCAAGAGCATGTGTCATTCCGGTGGGTGAGGTCGGTCAGCGATTCGTCACAACGCTTGAGGGCTTAGCAGAAGTCGAAACGTTGCATCCTGTGCAAACAGCTTTTATTCAAGAGCAAGCAGCACAATGTGGTTATTGCTTAAATGGCATGATTATGACCATCGTTGCTTTACTTGAACGCTTATCTGATCCCACAGAACAGCAAATTACCGATGCGTTATCAGGGAATATATGCCGTTGTGGTACACATGTTGAAATTATGGCCGCCGCACGTCGGTCGGTGACATTGCTCGCCCAGAATAGGGCTCAAGCATGAGTGAATCTGATCACTCTTTACCCTCCATGCGTACCCGCGCTCATTTTTTACAGGCCCAAGAAGTTCTGCTTGTTTTGCGTGCACCGCCACCACCCATGCCACCAAGCCCAGGTCAGCCTTTGGCTGTGGCATCAAACCCAACAGAAGGCGATGAGGTTTTATTGGCAGTATGGCCCAATGGTTCCGTTGTTGCATTACATGGACACGTTGATTTAGGTACTGGGCTTAGAACGGCATTGTCTCAGCTTGTGGCAGAAGAGCTTGATGTGGCGATGTCTGAGGTCACCATGATAATGGGTGATACAGCGACGGCACCAAACCAAGGGCCTACCATTGCGAGTGCCTCAATTCAGATTCATGGTGCAGTGCTTAGACAAGCAGCTGCGCAGGCGCGCGCCCATCTTTTGGGGCAAGCATCCAAAATCTTAAAACGATCTATCGAGTCGCTTCGGGTCTGTGATGGCGTCGTAACGTGCACACAAGATGAGTCAACTCGTTTGACATATGGTGAGCTTGTGCGAGGGGCGCAGGTTTTTTTGCAATTAGACACACAAATTCCCCTCAAAGATAGGCGCGAGCATCGGGTTATCGGGAAGTCTATTGATCGGGTTGATATTCCAGGCAAAGCGCGTGGTGAGCTGACCTTCGTGCATGACATGCGCATGCCAGGCATGCTACACGGACGCGTCATACGACCTCCCTATGCCGGTGCCGATCATGGCGACTTTATGGGTAATACCCTTGAGTCAGTCGATCAGTTATCAATCTCACATATTCCCGGTATTGTGGCGGTAGTGGTGCTTCGCGATTTTTTGGGAGTTGTTGCTGAGCGCGAAGAACAGGCTGAAGCGGCCATGCAGGCCCTGTCCGTTCGCTGGAAGTCATGGCCAGGCTTGCCCGATACAAGTGACATAGAAAATGCACTTCGTCAAAACCCTTCCGTGCCACGTGAAGTTGTCAACGAAGGCGATGCCACGGCAGCGCTAGATGCTGCACAAGACAGTTTGAGCCGGACCTATCTGTGGCCCTATCAAATGCACGCCTCGCTCGGCCCGTCATGCGCGGTTGCCGATTGGCGCAAAAAAGAAGATCAAAGTGACCAAGACCCCTTTACGTTACGCATTTGGGCCGGAACACAAAATCCTCATGTGCTGCGTGCAGATCTTGCAAGATTAACGAACATTCAAGATATCGATGTTGACATCATTCGCATGGAAGCCTCGGGTTGTTATGGTCGCAACGGTGCTGATGATGTTGCTGCAGATGCGACTTTACTATCGCGCGCTGTCGGGGCGCCAGTACGTGTGCAACTGACGCGAGAACAAGAGAACCTTTGGGAGCCTAAGGGTGCGGCGCAGTTGATGCAAGTCAAGGGAGCGCTGACTGAAGAAGGTCGCATCAACGCTTGGGATTTTTCTACCTCTTACCCTTCAAATGGCGCACCACCTTTAGCGCTGTTGTTGACGCGTACAGTTGAGCCAAATGCCCAAGCGTATTTTATGGGTGACCGAACCTCGCGCCCACCCTATACCGTTCCCAACTTGCGGGTAACCATTCATGACATGGCACCTATTTTGCGAGCCTCTTGGCTACGAGGTGTATCGGCTCTGCCAAATTCATTTGCGCATGAATCTTTTGTCGACGAGTTAGCGACAGCTGCTGGTAAAGACCCCGTTGAGTTTCGCTTGCAACACCTTGACGATCCTCGTGCAAATGAGTTGCTCAAAGAAACTGCTTTACGTGCTGGTTGGCACAAACGTACAAAACCTCGTCTAATTAAAGGTGAAAACGGTCTTTTGCAAGGTCAAGGCGCGGCCTATGCGCGATATGTGCACAGCCGTTGGCCTGGTTTTGGTGCGGCTTGGGCGGCATGGGTTGCCAATGTAGAAGTCAACCCCAATACTGGTGAAGTATTCGTTCGAAAGGTTGTGGTGGGCCATGATGCAGGTTTGACAATCAACCCGGCTGGTGTTGAGCATCAGATTCATGGCAACGTGATTCAAGCCACCAGTCGAACATTACGTGAAAAAGTCACGACAGAACCTGTTAAAAATACTGTCTCGACAAAAGAGTGGGGTTCATACCCGGTGCTCAGTTTTCGGCAAGTACCGGTGATTGAGGTTTATCAAATGCCTCGACCTGACGAGCCTGCACTTGGTGCAGGTGAGTCTTCTTCTGTACCCGGTACAGCTGCTATTGCGAACGCCATATTTGATGCAACAGGGGTGAGGTTTCGACAACCTCCGTTTACCCCTGAGGTTATTAGGGCAGCATTGAACCCATTACCCTCACCTAAACAGGAGGCCTACCCAGACGGTTCATTAAAAGATTATCAGCAAAGGCTTGCACAACCCTCTAAAGAAGGAATTTATCCTCAACGCAAGTCTTTGGCTTGGCGTGCTTTAGCGTTGATGGTGGCTACTGTGGGTGTTGTCGCAGGCGTGTTGGGTTGGCGAGGTGTCATTGCGCCGATTGAGCGAACATCAGCAAATTTATATGCCCCAGAAACAATTATGCGCGGCCAGCAATTAGCGGCGCTAGGTAATTGTGCAAGCTGCCACACCACTGCTGATGGCCAGAAATATGCTGGGGGCGTAGCCATGCCCACACCGTTTGGCACAATCTACACAACCAACATCACACCTGACACTGAGACAGGAATAGGTAATTGGTCTTTAGCCGCTTTTGACCGCGCGATGCGCCAAGGCATTTCACGAGACGGTAAACATTTGTACCCCGCATTTCCTTACACTGCATTTTCGCGTTTTAGTCATGATGACATCACGTCTTTATATGCCTACTTTATGGCGCAGCCTGCAGTGAAGCAACAAAACCCCGTGACTGAGTTAGCTTTTCCGTTCAACGTACGCCCAACTATGGCTGCATGGAATGCGCTTTACCCCGCAGCGCTTGCACCGCAGGCTTCGCCAAAAGGGGTCAATAGCCAAGCGTGGTTGCGTGGTGAGTATTTGGTGAATGGCCCCGCCCATTGCTCGGCGTGTCATACCCCACGCAATTCAGCTGGTGCTGAGTTGTTAGGCAAGAAATTTTTATCAGGCGGTTACGTTAAAGGTTGGCAGGCCTATGACTTAACGGCCACATCAGTCAGCCCTATACCCTGGACTGAGCAAGCCTTTTATGATTACTTGCGCAAAGGGGTGAGTGAACACCACGGTGCTGCGCTCGGGCCAATGGCTGATGTGGTCAAACAGTTGAGCACCGTACCAGACGAAGATTTGCACGCTATGGCAACTTATCTTTCATCGTTCCAAAAGCCCGTTGACGCACATCAAATGAGTATTGTGATTGAAAAACAATTGGCATCCGCGGCGCAGCCCGAACCGAAACTATTTAATGCCTCAAGTCGACTGTTTGAGTCGGCCTGTATGAGCTGTCACCATGATGGTAACGGTCCCACCTTGCTGGGCGCGAATGTGCCCTTAGCACTCAATACAAATTTACACGCGACTGAGCCAGACAACTTAATTCGGGTCATACTCGAGGGCGTGCGCTCACCACCTAGTCAGTCAGTGGGCTTTATGGCGGGTTTTGCTGAGCAGTTTAACGACGAACAAATGGTAGGTTTAGTCAACTACATGCGAGCGCGGTTCGCCTCGCAGCAACCTAGTTGGTCTAATGTCACCACTGCAGTTAGCCGAGTACGGGCAGAAATAAAATAACCATAAATTTTTTTACTTTACAGGGTGATTAATCAAATTGAGAACCCCCTACGGTACATTGTTAACTTAGGTTAAAAATTTTGGAGTTTTTCTTTATGTCAATCGTTTCAGCATTTGGTGCTACATCGCCTAAAACCCCTATCGAGCCCCTCAACATTACTAGAAGAGCGGTAGGTGCTAACGATGTACGAATTGAAATTGAATACTGCGGGGTGTGTCACACCGAT
>CALBMZ010000066.1 GCA_937896225.1 uncultured Alcaligenaceae bacterium
ACAAATTATTTTTTAAATTTACATTGTTTTTTTGGTGTCATCGACAATAGGGTTTATGATTCAAGACCTATATTACATTTACCCTCAGGTCGGGCCAGCAACCCAATTCGTGACTGTGTGCCATAACAATTTAATAAGCTAGGAAGTAGCATGCACCCAACCCGGGTGATTGTGATCGGTTATTTGATCATGATCTCAATTGGAACCCTCGCACTCATTTTGCCTATGGCCTCGGCAAATGGGGTAAGTGAGTCGTTTCTAATGGCATTATTCACCACCGTTTCAGCCGTTTGTGTCACGGGTTTAACGCTTGTTGATACGGGTGTGCACTGGAGCATTTTTGGTCAATTAGTCATATTGGCACTTATACAAATCGGTGGTTTTGGCATCATGACGGCATCAACCCTTTTAGGGTTAATGATTAACCGATCACTCAGACTTAAAACACGCATGATCACCCAAACAGAAACGCATACGACCGGAGCAGGTGACTTGAAAAGCGTCGTCAAGCTGGTCTTATTTGTCACATTAAGTATTGAGTTTGTTGTGGCAGTATGCCTATCCCTAGCTTTTTGGTTATCTTGGAACCAAACCCCTGGTGTGGCAATATGGAATGGTGTTTTTCACTCCATTTCAGCGTTCAATAACGCCGGGTTTAGCTTATTTGAAAATAGCTTAGTACTGTTTGCCAACGACTTGGGTATTTTGCTACCCATCATGATTGCTATCATTATTGGTGGTATTGGTTTTCCTGTACTGTTTGATTTTAAGCGTAGCGGTTTAAGACGGCCTAATTTGTCTTTACATAGCAAACTGACACTTTGGGGCAGCGCTATATTGCTGCTTTCAGGTGTTTTGCTGTTTTTGCTTTTTGAATGGAACAACCCTGCGACGTTTGGCGCCATGTCTATTTCAGACAAAATATTATCTGCCACATTCGCTTCTGTTTCAGCACGCACAGCTGGTTTTAATACAGTCGATGTGGCGGGCCTCACACACGAAACTTGGTCGATTCATTTCTTATTAATGTTTGTGGGTGGCGGCAGTGCCGGTACAGCCGGTGGTGTAAAGGTCGGTACTTTTTTTATTCTATTATTGCTGGTTTGGGCCGAAGTTAGGGGTCGCCCTGACACCGAGCTATTTGGGCGCCGTATCGCGACATCCGTGCAACGCGAGGCCATCACCGTATTGGTTCTAGGCAGCGCTGTCGTCTCATTGGGTACATTTATATTACTAGCCACCACTCGATTTCCAACAGATCAAGTTATCTTTGAGGTTATTTCAGCATTTGGTACCGTTGGTCTGAGTACGGGCATCACGGCTGATTTGCCGCCTATTGCACAACTCACTTTAATTGTTTTAATGTTTATTGGTCGTGTAGGTACCATTACGATGGCTGCAGCGCTGGCCACAAGCAGTCGCCGCATGCCCTACCGTTACCCCGAGGAGCGTCCCATTGTTGGATAAATTTTTATTTACCGAAAGATTTTCTTTCGCATCAACTGACAGCGTATTGGTCATTGGTTTAGGTCGTTTCGGTACAGCCGTTGCCCAATCCCTTATCTCGCTTGGTCACGAAGTCATGGGCATTGACACCGATGAAGATCGTGTACAAAGCTGGGGCCATCACCTCACGCATGCGGTGCAGGCTGATGCATCCAACGTACAAACGTTAAGACAGTTGGGTGCAGCTGATTTTAAGCATGCAGTGGTTGGCATTGGCGACAACCTGTCTGCCAGTTTATTAGCCGTTATGGCTTTAGTTGAACTGGGTATTCAAGATATTTGGGTCAAGGCTACCAACACGGAACATGGACAAATTGCAGAGCGTATTGGGGCCCATCATGTGGTCTACCCAGAAGCCGCCATGGGTGAGCGTGTAGCGCACTTGGTTACAGGCAAAATGATCGATTTTATTGAGTTTGATGACGGCTTTGCCATCGCTAAGTTGCAATCACCAGTCGAATGCCACAATCTCACTTTAGACGAATCACATGTGAGGGAAATTCACGGCGTAACCGTGGTTGGGGTTAAACGCATAAACGAAGATTTTAAATATGCAAAACCCGATACCTTGGTGCGCCCTGGTGATTTACTTATTGTGTCTGGCCCGACTCGAAAAATTGAAAGATTCGCTTCAAAATCAGCACT
>CALBMZ010000067.1 GCA_937896225.1 uncultured Alcaligenaceae bacterium
CATGATGACATTGCCACCATAGCCAGATAAACTTTTGACTAATTCAGGGCCTACCGTAGCAGCAAAAGAGTCTACACACCCCACTCTTATTTCACGATTGCGCAACTGAGTGAGTTCATCACATGAAACTTTAAACTCTAAAGCAGACTCAATAAGAGGCATGGCTAGTGCTAGATAGCGCTTTCCAAAGCTGGTCAGTTCAATTGGTCGTTGTGATCGATCAAACAATGCTTGCCCTAAAAAAGTCTCAAGGTGTTGAATGGACTGACTTACAGCACTAATGCTGACGCCAAGGTGCTCAGAGGCAAGGCGAAATGAACGTAGCCTTTGAACAACATCAAAAGTTTGCAATACTCGTAGGTCTGGCAATTGGGAAACATTTGATCTTAGCAACATGTTAGGTTTTTATTTTTCAAATTTTAAAATTTAAAGTATTCATTGGTTGATGTTGTTTAATTAAACTAAAGAACAAAAGGTAAACAAGTTAAGTATATTTAAATAATAGTTTAATTTTTGTTAAATGTAGTCATTAAATGCTCTATGTCAGTAAGCTTGACCATATTTATTTGATTGAATGTTTTTTTAAGTCATATATGCAGACCTCTTCTTACGATTTCATTGTTATTGGTGCTGGAGTCATCGGCACTTCAGTCGCCTTTCACTTGGCACAGTTGGGCGCAAAGCGTGTTTTGGTTATAGAGCGCGATCAAATTGGCGCAGGAACTGGCGCGCAGTCTTCAGGCATTTTAAGAACGCATTATTCTGTAACAGAGAACGTTCTACTAGCTCACCAATCATGGGACGCTTTTGCTAAATTTGATCACTATTTAGACGACGCCGAAGCCAGTAGCGGTATTGTGCCCTGCGGTTACATGATCGCAACGAGTCACGACAAACATGTATCGGCATTACATGACTCGATAGTCAAGCAAAGAGAAATGGGCATTGACGTTCAAACAATTGACGCCTTACAAGCTAAAGAGCTTTTGCCCATTGCTCAATTTTCTGAACATGAGCTTATTGGCTTCGAGCCCAAAGCCGGGTTTGCTGATGCTTATTTAGTCAATACAGGGTTTGCCAAAGCGGCGCGTCGACGGGGTGTCAAAATTCTTGAAGGTGTTGCCGCTCAGGGGTTATTGCGAACGGGGCATCGAGTGACAGGTGTACGAACATCAGCAGGTGATTTTCATGCACAAATGGTGATTAGTACACAAAGTATTTGGGCGCTTGAGCTGAACCAATGGCTTGACATAAAAATTCCTCTTAAAGCAGAACGTCATACTGTTTTAGCGCTTGAATCTAAAGATACTTACACAAATAAAATGCCAGTATTTAAAGATCTTGACTCACCAGGAATGCTGTATTATCGCTCTTATGGTGGCAAGCAAATGCTAGTTAGCGAAGGTTCAGTTGGTGAAACTTTAGCCGAAGCAGACAATAATCAAGGTGATGTTTCATTAGATACTGTCATTGAAATAGGTGAACAGGTTTCTGAACGTTTTGAGGCCTATGCAGAAGGTGAACTGGCTTCTTCTTGGACGGGCGTCTACGACGTTACGCCAGACTGGAACCCTGTATTGGGCCCCTTACCGAATGTGGAAGGTTTATTAGTAGGGTTTGGTTTTTCTGGGCATGGGTTTAAACTTTCACCAGCTGTTGGTAAAGTATTGGCACAAGCAGCTTTAGGGCTTAAAACTGACGTAGCACTTGCACCCTACAGCTTTGAAAGATTTGAACAAGGTCGTTTACTTGTTGGCAAGTATGGAGCAGGCGCAGTATCATAATGTTTCTGTGATGTCACGTAGTTCGTTTTTTTAAAAAAGCAATTCTATAAGGAGCACGAAATGAGACGTTCTTGGAAACTATTAACAGCTGCGGCTGTTGCACTCACCTTAACTACCGCTGGCGCTATGGCTCAGCAACGTGTATTTTTTGGTATCGCTACAGGTGGTACAGGGGGAACGTACTACCCCTTAGGCGGCATGCTTGCCCAATTAATTTCAAACAAAGCAACCGTTAATGGTAATAAAGTTTCAGCAACCGCAGAATCAGCAGGTGCCTCAGTTGCTAACGCAAAGCTTTTAGGCAATCAAGAAATTGAATCAGCTTTTGTTGCCGCAGACATTCTTGATGCTGCATACAATGGTCGCGCTCAATTTGACAAAAAGCCAATTAAAAACATTCGTGCTTTAGCTGCGCTTTATCCTGAAACCGTTCAACTGGTTACGCGGGCTGATTCAGGCATAAACAGTATCAAAGACTTAAAGGGTAAATCTATTTCATCTGGTTCACCTGGTTCAGGTCAGTATCAATTATTAACAGATCTGCTACGCGTCAATGGTTTAGCGCGTAGTGATGTCAAAGAAGACTCATCTTCATTTTCACAAGCTGTCGATAAAATCAAAGATGGCAATCTTGATGCAACACTGATTACAGCGGGTGTACCCACTGCAGCTGTCACTGACTTTGCCCAAGGTCATGACTTAAAGGTTGTGCCCATATCAGGTGAAGCCATTGAACTTCTGCTCAAAGAGCAACCTTACTACACTAAGGTCAACCTGCCAGCCAACACTTACAAGGGTCAAACAGCAGCTGTGCCTACTTTAGCTGTGCTCGCAGTTTGGGCAACACAAGACAAAGTTAGCGATGATATGGCTTACCAAGTTACCAAAGCCTTGTTTGAAAACTTACCCATTATGGGCCAGGTTCATGTTCAAGGTAAAAATATTAAGCTTGACACCGCCATGGCAGTTGGAACCACGCCTATTCACCCAGGTGCTTTAAAGTATTACAAAGAAAAAGGTCTCGTTAAGTAAGATGTTGCGTTTTTTTGTAACGCTTGTATGCGGATGGTTTGTCTCGATGGCAATCCATCCGTTTGCTCAAGCTTGCGACCTTGTTTTGTTTGAACACAGATCTGGAAATGAAGTGCTTCGTTGGCCTGTACTCAAACAACCCGTTAAGTTCGACGTTTCATTTACCCATTCGGTTTTGGGGACTCACGTCGTTGATCGTTATATGTTTCGCGATGTCAATGGTAAGTTAAAAGCATTTATCGTTGAAGAATTATTTGAAGGCCAAGGTTATGGCCTTCCTTACGGTGCGACGTCTTCTGGTGAAAAATTTGAACGCACCGATCAAGGTTGGCGTTTAACCATGAATAGAATGATTGATCCGCTTGTTCAATTGCCCTTACCTTCTCAAAACATTCGCTTAACGATGGGTAAGCAATCTGTATTACTCGGGTCATTGAGTAAGCGATCCATGTTAATCACCACACAACAGTGCGAATAAAATCTTATTACGCGGAGAG
>CALBMZ010000068.1 GCA_937896225.1 uncultured Alcaligenaceae bacterium
TTGTCTTATTTCAAGGCCGTTCTTACAAGTCGTATCGGGGTATGGGCAGTTTGGGCGCCATGGCTGACGGCTCTGCTGATCGTTACTTCCAAGACCCGGCTAATAACGCCGACAAATTTGTACCTGAGGGTATTGAAGGTCGCGTGCCCTACAAGGGTAGCGTGTTGGCCATTATTTACCAATTAGTCGGCGGTTTACGGGCTTCAATGGGTTACTGCGGTTGTGCCACCATTGAAAATATGCGTAACGATACGCAATTTGTACAAATCACTTCGGCGGGCATTCGTGAATCACATGTGCACGATGTTCAAATTACCAAAGAAGCCCCAAACTATAGAGCTGAGTAGTTTTAGACTCGTCTCATCTTCTGTTTGTCATGTCAGCTTTTAAAAACTGACATGACAAACTATATTTAACCTCTCATGCTGAATGATTTAGGCTTATGTCACGTACCCATCAAAAAATTCTGATACTTGATTTTGGTTCACAAGTTTCCCAGCTTATTGCCCGACGTATACGTGAGCAACAAGTTTATTGTGAACTCCATCCCTTTGATGTCAGTGATGAGTTTGTTAAAAACTTCAACCCAGCAGGCATTATTTTGTCAGGCGGGCCAAACTCAGTTTATGAAGCCACCAACTGGAAGGCGCCTCAAGCGGTTTTTGAGTTGGGTGTGCCCGTGTTGGGCATCTGCTACGGCATGCAAACCATGGCAGAGCAACTGGGTGGCAAGGTTGAGTGTTCAAACAAACGCGAGTTTGGCTATGCTGAAATGCGTGCACGGGGTCATTCAAAACTGTTTGCGGGTATTCAAGATCGTGACAATGCACAAGGCCATGGCTTGCTTGATGTGTGGATGAGTCATGGCGATAAAGTCACTGAACTGCCACCTGGCTTTAAAGTGATTGGTGACAACGCGTCAACCCCTGTTGCAGCCATGGCTGACGAAGCACGACGTTTCTATGGTGTACAGTTTCACCCCGAAGTGACCCATACCCCTAAGGGCAAAGAAATGTTTGCCCATTTTGTGCATGATATTTGTGGTTGTAGCCAAGACTGGACCATGCCAAGTTATGTTGACGAGGCTATTGAAAAGATTCGCGCTCAAGTGGGTGATGAAGAGGTCATCTTAGGGTTGTCGGGTGGTGTTGACTCGTCGGTTGCGGCCGCCTTATTGCACCGAGCAATTGGTGACCAACTAACGTGTGTATTTGTTGACAATGGCTTGTTGCGCTTAAATGAAGCTGAACAAGTGATGGCAACCTTTGCCCGTGGTTTGGGTGTAAAAGTGATTCATGTTGATGCCGCAGAACAGTTTTTAGGTCACCTTAAAGGCGTGACTGACCCCGAGCAAAAACGTAAAATTATTGGTCGTGAATTTGTCGAAGTTTTCGATGCTGAATCAAAAAAATTAGTTAATGCAAAATGGT
>CALBMZ010000069.1 GCA_937896225.1 uncultured Alcaligenaceae bacterium
TTAAATAGGTTATATGCCATTATGCTCATTATAAAACGCGTCGTTAATCATCAATTTTTTACTTTTTTTCTAGTTGTTGTGTGTGCCGTCTTCAGCTTACCCGCTGCAGCCATCACACTACCTAAAGGGGTAAAAGAAGTCACCTCGGTACAAGGTGTGACTGAATACCAACTTGAGTCGAATGGTTTGCGTATTCTGTTGGCACCCGACGACTCTAAACCCACTACAACAGTCAACATGACTTACTTAGTGGGTTCACGTCACGAGAACTACGGTCAAACGGGTATGGCGCATTTACTTGAGCACCTGCTATTCAAGGGTACGCCCACCATTCGCAATGCTTTGGCTGAGTTTTCTCGCCGCGGTTTGCAAGCCAATGGTTCAACCTCGACCGACCGCACCAATTATTACGCCTCATTTGCGGCCAATCCAGAAAACCTTGACTGGTATTTAGGGTGGCAAGCAGATGCCATGGTGAACTCACTGATCGCACGCGAAGACCTCGATACCGAAATGACAGTGGTTCGTAATGAAATGGAAAGTGGGGAAAACAACCCTTTTAGAATTCTGTGGCAAAAAATGTTGGGTGCTGCTTATCAGTGGCATAACTATGGCAAAACACCCATCGGTGCCCGCTCTGACGTTGAAGGTGTTGACATTGCTCAGCTGCAAGCGTTTTACCGCTTGTATTATCAACCTGACAATGCCGTATTAACTGTGGCCGGCAAATTCAACCCCGAGCGCACCTTGCAACAGATCGCTTTAGTTTTTGAACCCATTCCTAAACCCAATCGAGCGTTGCCTAAAGAATATACCGTTGAACCCATACAAGACGGCGAGCGTCGCGTCATATTGCGTCGTAGCGGCGGTTCACCATTGGTAGCGGCGATGTACCACATACCACCAGGCGCTCACCCTGACTACGCGGCGATTGATTTAGCCACCATGATGCTGTCTGATACGCCTTCAGGTCGACTCTACAAAGCAATGGTGCCGCAAGGGCTAGCCACCAATGTATTTGGTTTTTCTATGGATCAATTCGACCCCGGTACGGTCATGTTTGGTGCGGAACTTGAAGTCAAAACCGATCAAGAAAAAGCGCTTAACGCCATGAACGAGTCCGTTCTTTCAATCGTTAACACACCCTTTTCCGAAGAAGAGTTAAAACGTGCGCGTAGCCAGTGGCTAAAATCTTGGGACAAAGCCTATGCAGACTCGCAACGAATTGGCACCATTATGTCTGAAACAATTGCCATGGGTGATTGGCGCATGTTTTTCAAGCAACGGGCTCAGGTTGAAGCGACAACTTTGGCAGATGTACAGCGCGTCGCACAAGCCTATTTCTTACCATCCAATCGCACTGAGGGTATGTACGTTCCCACTGAAAAACCCGTGCGCGCTCCAGTCGTCGCTCAGCCTGATTTAAAAGCGATGTTAAAAGATTTTCATGGTGATCAACAAGCGACAGCTGCTGTCAGTTTTGACCCCTCACCCAGTAATATTGATGCCCGTACAGAACGTAAAGTGTTGAACCTTCCCAATGGGCCAGTCAGCTTGGCTTTCTTACCTAAAGATACACGGGGTGAACGGGTTAGCGCACAAATTGTGATTCGTTTTGGTGATGCACAAACCTTAAAGGGTAAGGCTACCGCGTCTTCTGCAACCGCATCATTACTGAAAATGGGCACAGACAAACTGAACCGCCAACAAATTCAAGATCGTATTGATGAGTTAGCGGGTGACATGTCGATTTCAGGTGGCGGCACCAGCGTAAGTATTGGTATGAGCGCCACGCAAACCAACATCAACCCTTTGATGGCGCTCGCCTTTGAAATCGTTAAAGGGGCTAACTTTCCGAAAGACCAAGTAGCAGAGTTAGTTGCGCAGAGTGTGACAGACATCAAGGCATCCATGACTGAGCCCACTTCGTTGGCTTCGCATGAGTTGTCTCGTTACGATAACCCGTGGCCTAAAGAAGACATTCGTTATGTGCCTTCTTTTGAAGAGTCAATTGCTGAGTTCAGTGCTTTAAAACGTGAAGACTTGGTGGCATTTCATAAACAGTTTTATGGTGCGGGCCAAATGTCAGTGGTAGTCGTAGGTGAGTTTGACGCGGTTACAGCTGAACAAACAATCACGAACAGTTTAAAGGGTTGGTCACGTGCGCCAAAGTATGAGCGTATAAATGACCCATACCGCGCCATTGCCCCCACAACCATTAACATTCAAACGCCCGATAAAGCTAATGCCTTTTTAATCACGGCCTTGCCTTTAAACTTACAAGACAATAACGTTGATTACCCAGCATTAGTTTTGTCAAATTTCATGTTGGGCCGTTCAGAAACCTCTCGCTTATGGCATCGTATTCGTGAACAAGATGGTTTGTCATACAACGTACGCAGTAATTTATCCGTATCGGCATTTGAACCCAGCGGTACCTGGACAATCTACGCTATTTTTGCTCCTGAAAATAGAGCTCGTTTAGAGACCGCTTTAGACGAAGAACTGGCACGGGTTGTCAAAGATGGCTTTACGGAAGCGGAAGTTAAATCAGCTCAACAAGCGTATTTAAACTTGCGTGCGCTAGGTCGCGCGCAAGACGGTGCACTGGTTGGTGCATGGACCACCCTGCTTCATGAAAACCGTAC
>CALBMZ010000070.1 GCA_937896225.1 uncultured Alcaligenaceae bacterium
AGTTGCGTCAAGGTGGCAGGTGAACCGTTGATGTAAGCTTTGTTGCGGCCTTGCGGGTCGAGCACGCGGCGCAAAACCACTTCGTTTGAGTCGGTATCAATGCTTTGGTCTGTTAACCACTTCAAGGCAGAGGGGGAAATATCAAATGTTGCGCTCATTTCAGCGCGTGTGGCACCGTTGCGGACCACATCGGTATCAGCCCTGGCACCCAGTATTAAACCCAAAGCATCAATTAAAATTGATTTGCCCGCGCCAGTTTCACCCGTAAAAACGGTAAAGCCAGATTCAAAAGATAAGTCTAGTGTCTCAACAATGATGAAGTCGCGAATGAATAATTCTTTAAGCATGACTTAAGGCTCGTTTGCGTCCGCAGAGGGCATGCTATTCCAACCTAGCTTTTTACGTAGGGTTGAAAAGAAACTGTAGCCTGTGGGGTGTAAAAATTGTGCGGTGTCAGGTGCGCGTTGCACAGTAATACAATCGCCGGGTTGTAAGTCAGACCAAGTTTGCATATCAAAATGCACACTTGCGCCGCCTTCGCTGCGAGCCATGCTGAGCACGGTTAATGAAATGATGCCTTGATCGGGAATCACTATGGGCCGATTGGATAGTGTTTGGGGCGCAACGGGCACCAAAAGCATGGCATTTAAACTGGGGTGCAAAATAGGCCCCATCGCAGATAACGCATAAGCCGTTGAGCCAGTTGGAGTCGCAACAATTAAGCCGTCTGCACGTAAGGTGAACATGTATTTGCCGTCAATATCGACTCGCACTTCAATCATGCCACCCCGGCCGGCGCGGTTTATCACGACATCATTAAGTGCTGTACCCGCAAATAACTCTTGCCCAGAACGACTCACCGACCCGCTCAACATGTTGCGAGACTCAGTTTCAAATCGGCCAGCTAATAAATCTATAACAGCAGCGTGCGCGTTTTGTAGAGGTATGTCAGTGATAAAGCCCAAGCGACCATGGTTAATGCCTGCAACGGGCACACCCCAAGGGGCCAAATTACGGGCAGCACCTAGCATGGTGCCATCACCACCTAACACAATCGCTAAATCAGCTGTTTGACCCATTTCTGCAAAGCTGGCTTTGTCAAACTCTGTCATTTGACAGTGAGCTGCAGTGTCAGCCTCAATAAGTACGCGACAATTCTCTTGGCGTAAAACCTCAGCCAAAGCACGTAGGTGTTCACCCAATTGAGAGTCTTGATATCGACCAACCAATGCAACAGTTTTAAATGACATGGCATTAAGCCCCAAACAGATTCTCTTGATTATATAGGGGGAGTGCCCAATAATCCCTCAACCTCAGGGTAAACTTAGCGCATGATGGATGATCGGGCGCATGCACTCTTAAAAGCACTCATTGAACGGTACATAGCTGATGGCCAACCGGTGGGTTCGCGCACCTTGTCAAAAGTGTTTGAGTTGTCGCCCGCAACTATTCGAAATGTGATGTCAGATCTTGAAGACATTGGTTTGATTCATAGCCCCCATACCTCCGCCGGTCGAGTGCCGACCCCAAAAGGGTACCGCCTGTTTGTTGACCGTATTTTGGCTGCTCAGTCGTTTGAGTTGCTATCAGACGAGCAGGTCAAACACACTTTGCCCAGTACCGACCCGTCACGTGCCGTGAGTGCAGCGGCCTCTTTGCTATCAAACTTGACGCAGTTTGCAGGGGTGGTGTTGGCACCTAAGCGGGCGCAGGTTTTTGAACATATTGAGTTTATGCGTTTGTCTGAAAGGCGCATTTTGTTAATTATTGTGACCCCAGAGGGTGACGTACAAAATCGCATTTTGACTCCTCCTCGAGATTATGAAGCAACTGAACTCATTGAGGCAGCTAATTTTTTTAACCATCATTATTCAGGTTTACCATTTGCCGATGTTCGTTTAGCCTTAACAAAAGAGCTTGATCGGTTGCGCAAAGATATGTCACACCTGATGCAGGCCGCTATTGATGCAGGTGATCAGGCAACCGATGATTTTGATAGTGTGGTGATTTCTGGTGAAAGAAGGTTGCTAGATGTCAGCGATTTGGCCTCTGATCTTGATCGACTTAGGCGTACTTTTTCTGTGTTCGAGAAAAAAACCGAATTGTTACAATTGCTTGACGTCAGTCGCAGTGCCCAAGGCGTGCAAATTTATATCGGTGGCGACTCACAATTTGTTTCAATGGAAGACTTGTCTGTGGTGACTGCACCGTATGGTGTTAATGGCCAAGTGGTGGGTACGTTGGGGGTCATTGGGCCGACAAGAATGGCTTATGAAAGAATCATACCCATCGTAGACATTACCTCCCGCTTATTGTCTAACGCACTGAGCCATTCAGGCGGTCAAACTCATTTAAATCAACTGAAGTCGTCAGAATCGAATCATTAACTATTTATTCATCTTTAAATCACTTGCTACTTATTGAGGTTTGTTTTGTCTTCACATCAAGATTCTCTCGTTAAAAGAATGCGTGGCCGCTTTTGGCCCGAGGCAAAACCCACACGACTCAAAGTCTGGCCTGAGCCGTTTCATCGCGGCAAAGTGGGCGTTTTACTGGTGAATCTTGGTACACCCGATGCCCCGACAGCGCCAGCCATTAGACGTTATTTAAGAGAGTTTTTATCAGACCCTCGGGTGATTGAAATTCCAAAATTCATTTGGTGGTTTATTTTAAACGGCCCGATTTTGGCGGTTCGGCCCCGAAAATTGGTGCATCGTTACGCCAGTATCTGGTTAGAAGGGGGGTCTCCTTTAATGGTCTACACCCTCAAACAAGCGCAGGGTTTAGAGCAAAGCTTAACTGAGCGAGGCTACGACATACCTGTGGTGGCTGGTATGCGTTATGGTCAACCCTCAATCGCCTCGGCCATGTTGGCGCTGCGTGATCAAGGTTGTGATCACATACTAACGATTCCACTTTACCCGCAGTATGCGTCTAGCACCACGGCCACTGTGGTTGACGAAGTGAATCGAGTGGCAGCGCATTTACGAGACCAACCTGCTTTGCGACACATTAAGCGTTTTCAAGTGCATCCAGCCTACATCAACCCCTTAGCTGATCAAATTCAGGCCTTTTGGCAAGCCAATGGCCGACCTGAAAAGTTGGTCATGAGTTTTCACGGTTTGCCTAAGCAATGTACCGACAGGGGTGACCCCTATTGCCGAGACAGTTATGAAACGGCCCGTGCCTTAGCGCAGCGCTTGAAGCTATCTGATGACGAAGTGCAGGTGACCTTTCAAAGCCGTTTTGGGCCTGCCGCTTGGTTGCAGCCTTACACTGAGCCAACGCTTGAGATGATGGCTAAAAATGGGGTGAAACGAATTGATGTGGTTTGCCCAGGCTTTTTGGCAGACTGCCTTGAAACCCTTGAAGAGATCAGCATTGAGTGCCGCGACACCTTTATGGCTGCTGGGGGCGAACAATTTCGCTACATTCCCTGTTTAAACGATAGCCAGGCTTGGGTTGAGGGCTTAACCGACATGACACTTGAGCAGCTGCAGGGTTGGCCCATTAAGGCTTAATGTTCAGCAGATATAAGCATTGATGCGTTCAAGAACCTAAACGAGGTCGCAGGTAATGCGGCTTGGCGTTTTGAACCCCTAACTGCCAGATTCAAGCTAAAAGACGTTTGAATCTGGTTTTTAACACTTGAAAAATGTTTAACCACCCCCAAATAAAAAATGATTAACTAATCTGGAGAACTTAGGCATGACCCAACCCGATGGCAAAAATTCACAAACTGAATCGCACACATCACCCGATCACCAAACGGAACTTGATCAAGATCATGACGTTTCAGGTGACCACACAATAGACACTGAACTTTATGAGCAAGCTTTAAACGATACGCCTGAAGCGCTTGCTGAAGCGTTAAACAAAGCTTTGGCTTCGGCGGCCGACCATCATGACCAGTTATTACGTACTCGTGCTGAAATGGAAAATATTCGTCGCCGAGCTCAAGAAGATGTCGTCAAAGCACGCAAATTTGGTATTGAATCATTTGCTGAAAGCTTGGTACCGGTTATGGACAGCTTAAAAGCGGCTTTAGGTATTGCAGATCAAACCGCAGAAGACATGCGTGCGGGTATTGAAAGCACCGTCAAGCAACTAACGGGTGCATTTGAGCGCAACCACCTAAAAGAAATTGCACCCGCTGTGGGCGATAAATTTGACCCCCATCACCACCAAGCGATTGCTACGGTGCCAGCTGAACAAGAGCCCAATACTGTTGTGGCGACCTTGCAACCAGGTTATTTAATTGCAGATCGCGTGTTGCGCCCCGCTTTGGTTACGGTAACCGCACCCAAGGCTTAAAAATGGTGGTCTGACTCTGGTTTGTAGGCTTCCCAGTGCTTAGGCGCTAGGCATAAATTGTTTGTTTTTTTGTTTATTTAAAGACATAAGCAGATAAAAAGACCTTGAAAACCACAATTAAGCCCCCATTATCAATTCATAAAAATTTAATATTTACCTAATTAACAGAGGGTTACACAAAATGGGCAAGATTATTGGCATTGACTTAGGTACCACTAACAGTTGCGTTTCAGTGATTGAGGGCGGAAAAGTCAAAATTATTGAAAATGCGGAAGGCACTCGCACTACGCCTTCTATCGTGGCTTACCTTGCAGATGGCGAAGTTTTAGTGGGTACACCAGCAAAGCGTCAAGCAGTCACAAACCCAACCAACACGCTCTATGCTGTTAAGCGTTTGATTGGTCGTAAATTTAACGAAGAAGCTGTGCAAAAAGATATCAAATTGATGCCTTATGCCATTATCAAAGCAGAAAATGGTGATGCATGGGTCAGCGCGCAAGACAAAAAGATGGCGCCTGCTCAGGTTTCAGCTGATATTTTGCGCAAAATGAAAAAAACAGCTGAAGACTATCTCGGTGAAGAAGTCACTGAAGCCGTGATTACTGTGCCTGCTTACTTTAATGACAGCCAGCGTCAAGCCACCAAAGATGCCGGTCGCATCGCAGGCTTAGATGTTAAGCGCATCATTAATGAGCCAACTGCTGCGGCTTTAGCGTTCGGTATGGACAAATCAGAAAAAGGTGATCGTAAGATTGCGGTATACGACTTAGGTGGCGGAACGTTTGATGTGTCAATCATTGAAATTGCTGATGTTGATGGTGAAAAACAGTTTGAAGTGTTGTCAACTAACGGCGATACCTTCTTAGGTGGCGAAGACTTTGACCAACGCATAATTGATTTCGTGATTGCTGAGTTCAAGAAAGACCAGGGCGTTGATTTATCAAAAGATGTTTTAGCCTTACAGCGTTTAAAAGAAGCCGCGGAAAAAGCTAAAATTGAGTTGTCATCTGCTCAGCAAACTGATTTGAACTTGCCATATATTACGGCTGACGCGTCAGGTCCTAAGCATTTGAATTTAAAAATTACACGTGCAAAGCTTGAGGCGTTGGTTGAAGACTTAATTGAGCGCACCATTGCACCTTGTCGCACCGCCATTAAAGATGCGGGTGTTAAGGTAGATGAGATTGACGATGTGATTTTGGTGGGCGGTATGTCACGCATGCCTAAAGTGCAAGAAATGGTCAAAGCCTTCTTTGGTCGTGAGCCCCGTAAAGACGTCAACCCTGACGAAGCCGTGGCAGCAGGTGCAGCGATTCAAGGTTCAGTATTATCCGGTGACCGTAAAGATGTGTTGTTACTCGACGTTAGCCCGTTGTCATTAGGTATTGAAACCTTGGGTGGCGTCATGACCAAAATGATCACCAAGAACACGACTATTCCTACCCGCTTCTCGCAAGTGTTCTCAACGGCTGACGATAACCAACCGGCTGTGACCATTAAGGTGTTTCAAGGCGAGCGTGAAATTGCCAGTGGTAACAAGTTGTTGGGTGAGTTCAACCTTGAAGGCATTCCACCTTCAACCCGTGGTACGCCACAAATTGAAGTGACTTTTGATATTGATGCCAACGGTATTGTGCATGTGTCTGCAAAAGACAAGGGCACAGGCAAAGAAAACAAAATCACGATTAAGGCAAACTCGGGTTTGACTGAAGCTGAAATTCAGCGCATGGTTCAAGATGCTGAGGCCAATGCAGCCGACGATCACCGCTTGATGGAATTGGCTCAGTCGCGCAACATGGCTGACGCACTGGTTCACTCAACAGGTAAGTCATTAGCTGAGCACGGCGACAAGTTAGAAGCATCTGAAAAAGAAGCGATTGAAACCGCCATTAAAGAAGTCGAAGAAGCTTTAAAAGCAAATGCTGATAAAGAAACACTAGACGGTAAAGTAGAGGCCTTGTCGACAGCTTCACAGAAGCTTGGTGAGAAAATGTACGCTGACATGCAAGCTGAGCAACAGGCGGGTGCAGAGCAACCTGCTGAGTCACAGACCGCTGACGATGTGGTCGATGCTGACTTTAAAGAGGTTAAGCGCGACGGTTCTTAATTTTATCGTTGTGTATTAAAGCGCCCGACACGTGTTTTTCATGTGATCGGGCGTGTCTATGAAACTCAAAGTAAGTGTAAAAGATAAACATGGCTAAAAGTGATTTTTACGAAGTACTCGGCGTCGCTAAAAATGCGTCAGATGACGACTTAAAAAAGGCTTATCGTAAGCTTGCCATGAAGCATCACCCTGATCGTAACCCCGACAGTAAGCAATCAGAAGAAAAGTTTAAACAAGCCAAAGAGGCTTACGAAGTGTTATCAGACCCTGATAAACGTAGCGCTTACGATCGTTATGGGCATGCAGGTGTTGACCCCAATGCTGCCGGTATGGGCGGTGCAGGTGGTGCACCCTTTGGTGATGCGTTTGGCGACATCTTTGGTGAAATTTTTGGTGGTGGCCGTCGTGGTGGTGGCGGCGGTGGTGGCCCGCAAGTTTATCGCGGTGCAGACCTTAAATATTCAATGGAAATCAGCCTCGAACAAGCCGCCAATGGTTTCGATACTGAAATTCGCGTACCCAGTTGGGAAAACTGTGAAGTATGTAAAGGCTCTGGGGCTAAAGCGGGTACAACACCTAAAACTTGCCATACATGTGCTGGAGCAGGTGCTGTGCGCATGCAGCAAGGCTTTTTCAGCGTGCAACAAACCTGCCCAACTTGCCACGGTACGGGCAAAGAGATTACTGACCCATGTAAGAGTTGTGATGGTGTCGGGCGCACCCGTAGAAATAAAACCTTACAGGTCAAAATACCAGCTGGTATTGATGACAGTATGCGCATTCGTTCTTCTGGCAACGGCGAACCCGGCGTAAATGGTGGCCCATCAGGCGACTTGTTTGTTGAAATCCACATCAAGCAACACAAAATCTTTCAACGTGATGGCGACGACTTGCATTGCGAGTTAACGATACCGTTTACGACTGCTGCGTTGGGGGGGGACATACAGATACCCACATTGAATGGTAAGGCCGAAATAACCATTCCCGATGGTACGCAATCAGGCAAAACTTTTAGGCTGCGTGGCAAAGGTATTAAAGGTGTGCGAGCTAGCTATCCAGGTGACTTATACTGTCATGTCATTCTAGAAACCCCCGTTAAACTGAATGATAAACAAAAAGTTTTGTTGCGTCAGTTTGAGGTTTCATTGACCGAAGGCGGTGATCGTCATTCACCGCAGAGTAAATCTTGGACAGATCGCGTCAAAGATTTTTTCTCTTAAAAATCTAGTCCAAAAAAAACCCCCAATAATAATTGGGGGTTTTTTTTGGTGCATGCGTTTACTTAAAGTCGCCCGCCACGGCACGGGCAAACCCTTCAGGCTTTAAGTAACGTTTGACGGCTTGGTTGATGACCTCTGGAGTCAGTTTAGAGATATGCTCATCAAACTGCTTCGACCATTCAAAGGTACGGTTTTCATGAAGCAGGGTGGTCCATGCACCAACCAGTGCACCGTCTTGCG
>CALBMZ010000071.1 GCA_937896225.1 uncultured Alcaligenaceae bacterium
AACTCATATCGCCTTTTAAAACATTCCATAATTCAGGTAGTTCATCAAGGCTTGTACTGCGCAGTCGCTTGCCAAAAGCGGTTAGCCGTTGGGCGTCATCGAGCAGTTTGCCATCACTGCCACGAGCATCCGTCATGGTGCGAAATTTATACATTTTAAAAGGTTTGCCTTGTAAACCTGGGCGTACTTGGGTAAATAAAACAGGCGAACCGAGTTTTTTGCGCACCAAAAAAGTCAATGTAGCGAGCGGAATGGCGAGCAACACGAGCGATATAAACGAAACCAAGATATCAAATAAACGTTTCATGTTTTGGGTTTGCTTGGCTTGCGAGGTTGAGTAGAGCCAGTTAGTGTAGTTTGGTTCAAGAGTGATTGGTAAAAGCTCAACAACAAGTTAAGGTAAACTTTGCGCTCGTAGAGATTTTGAATGCGTTGACGGGCGGCGAAGCCCATTGATTGTCTTTGGTCTGCAGGTTTTTGCAAGGCCTGCAACATGGCTTGCTTAAGTGCCGCAACATTTTTGGCAGGCACCAACCAACCTGTTTCACCGGGTAAAACAATTTCATTACTACCATTAATATTGGTGGCAATCACTGGCTTTTGCATGGCCCCAGCTTGCAGCAACACATTCGGAAAACCCTCACGATAGCTGGGTAACACCAGAACATCACACTGAGCCAATACACCTCGCACGTCATGTAAAAACCCCACTTGTTTGATACATGGGTGTTTTTGTATGGTGTCAAGCGTGTTGGCGTCTGGGGGGGCGGTTGGGTCTAAGCTACCGACTAGCAACAATACGGCTCGCTTATCAAGCTCGGTAAAGGCTTGGGCAAGTTCTTTTAAACCCTTGTCGCGGTTTAAACGACCAATAAATAAAAATACAAAAGCATCAGTTGATTCGATAAGTGATGCATGCGTTTCTAGATGTGATTTTAGATTTTTATTAAGATCTGTCACCGCTTGTTTGACCGCGGGTAAGTTCGGGTCAAAGTAAGTTGAATCAAGCCCAGCAATGTTACCGTGGCCAATGATGTGAATTGGTTTGCTTGTGACCTTAAACCGCGATAGGTCACGTTTGACGCCTGCACCCTCAGCCACCACGGTGGTTGCGCAAGCACAGATTAAGGCGTCTACTTGTTTTAAAACAAAATGTTTTATTTTGTTGCTGGTAGTGGGAAAGATTAATCCTGTAAAGGTGTGTATGCGCACACTCACTCGGCATAAAAAACCCGCCACCATACACACCAACCCGGCTTTAGGTGTGAATGAATGAATGATGTCAGGTTTACATGCACGTACAACCTTGACCATGGCGATGATTGACTTTAAATCAGCTAGGGGGCTAATACCGCGCTGCATGTTGACGGTAAACCTTGCATCCTCTGGCATATCAAGCGTTGGCTCACCTGCACTGGTAACCACCGCCGTTTCAAAATACGTTGATAAATATTGAGGCTGCCCTTGCAAAATGGTTGCAAGGGTCTCGGGTACCGTTGTGGCGATGAGTAGTTTGCGTTTTGAATAGACCATTTGCATGCAGTGATTAAACATTGCTCATTGTTGTGTGTGATTGAGTCACGACTTGTCGCATTAATTTTTCTAATTTTGGTGCGGTCACTTGCAAGCAATATTCGCTTTCAACTCGTTTTCTACCCGCTTGACCCATTTTTATCGCTCGTTCAGGTTGAGTCAAGAGTTGCTCTAACGTATTGATCCAAGTGGTTGAGTCATTGGCCAAGAAGCCATTGATACCTTCTTGCACAATTTCGGTATTAACCCCTATTGGGCTAGCAACAACAGGCAAACTGCAAGCCATATATTGAATCAACTTGTAGCCACATTTGCCCCTTTCCCAAAGTGAGTCAGACAGAGGCATGACACCGACATGGGCAGATGCGATAGACGCCACTTCGCTGTCTTCTGCCCAGTCTATGGTTTCAACGTTTACGCCTGGCATAATAATTTGCCCGCCAATCACCCGCAATATAAACGGAACGCGTTGAGCCAATTGTTTTAACGGCTCTTGCAGTAATTTTAAATAACGAATCGTATAAGGCGAACCGATCCATACGATACGCGGTAGGCTATCGGTAGATAATGCTTTTGGTGAGGATGTGACTGGGTAGCGTTCTAAATCGATCACAGTGGGTAACAACTCAACCCAAGGCGCACCTGCATTTTGAGCTCGATTACATAAGTATGCGTTACCACCAACCACCAATGCAGATTTGGCCATTAAACCGTCAATTCTTTGCCCGTAAAGCTGACGTACCCATTTTGAAGCGTGATGATCATAATTGTGAAAGACTGCATCATCGTAATCAATGATAAAAGGTACCCCACTTAGCATGGCAATTTCTAACCAAAGCGGAAACCAAGGCAGGGCTTCTTTTTCAATCCAGAGTAGATCGAAACGCCCTTTCATTAACAACACTTTAATGCGTGAAGCATAGCTTTGTATGAGCTGAAGGTGTGAATAATCACCCGTCTTGTAACGTGATCGTAGGGCATCGTCACTTAGCAAAGAACTTTGCTCGATAACTAGCCCAACCGCCTGCAATGGGGCGAAGTATTGTAAAAAACGTAACCGACTTGCCGAACCAAGTGGGCCATATTTAGGTAAAGCTAAAACACGTATGGGTTTCAACGCGTGCACCCTTTTAAAACCCAGCTGGGCAACCACTGCCATAGCATTGCATAGCAAGACCACGTTTCTTTAAAGGTGGACCAAGAACGGCGCGATAGAGCAAGAACCGAACGCGACAAAGGTTCAATGAATAAAGTTGATAACAACACCATCGAGGCCCCTAACAAACTGAAATGTTTGAAAGCATAAAGTATGCGGCTTCGTAATAAATAAAAAAGTCGGCGCGCCTTGACTTGATTTGAGGTTCCCCCGCCGGCATGAAATGCTTGCACATGAGCTAAATAAAAACTTTTCCAACCCGCCTTATTAGCCCGAAGTGAAAAGTCTAGGTCTTCTAAATAAACAAAATAACGTTCATCAAAACCGTTTAATGATTCAAAAACGGCACGTCGCACTAGAAAAAAAGCACCTATTACATGGTCTACCTGTCTCGTTTGGCTATGATCCCATTCGCTCATAAAGTGGCCAAGTTTTGGCAGAAAACGATCTAAACCTATGGCGTGTAAAACAAAACCTTTAGCAGACGGAAAACGCGTGCAACTTCTTGATATGTGGTTACTTTCATCTAACAACTGAACACCACAAATGCCCACATGAGCGTTGTTAGGGTCTTGCATAAATGCCATGGCTTTACTTAACGTATGAGGATAAAGCGTGGCATCTGGGTTGAGGAACAACAGGTAATCGCTTTTAGCGTGTTTCGCACCTAAGTTGCAAGCTTTACCAAAACCCAGATTTTTTCCTGTGTTGATCACTTCAACACGAGGAAGATTTTTAACTGTTATTGCAGAGCCATCTGTTGACCCGTTATCAACAACAATCGTACGGTTGACGCTTAGCATACCGTGTTGTTGAACGGAATCAATGCACTCAAGCAGTTGATGACCTGAATTCCAGTTCACAACGATAATATCTACGCTTTTAATAAAAACCATGCAAAGCCTCAGTAAAGCTGCTATGAATAGAATACGGTACAAGAAGCCCAGATCGAATAATAATTACAGTATTAAAAATAATATAAGTGATGCTGGCTATGACAGTTAATTTTTTTGGCTTAGCGCGAAGGCCTGTCAAAATAATAAAAATACTGAATGCGCTAAACATTTCATAAATTCGCCAAGCAAAAACTTCTGAGGTGTTAAGCATTATAAAAAAGAAAATAAACCCACCGATGTAGAGCAGCATAGATGCTTTGGCGAGCTCTTGTTCAAATGGCTGTTTTAACTGATGAATTATACTTATGTAGGTCGTAATAATTAAAACGGCATTTACAGTAAGCGCTGTTATAGCAGTTAGCTTTAAATCTGTTGTCCCAAGGTGAACACTTGTTCTAGATGAAGTTATATTTAATAAGAAATCAAAACCGGCAAATAGTAATCCTGAAATGACGATCAATATTAAAATTAGAAAGAATTTATATTTTAATTGGGTCAATAGCGGTAGTGTGGCAACAACAAAGAAAGCAGTTTGAGCATGAAAGCCTACCGCCACAACACAGAAAAAAACATACCAAACTCGATGTTCTTTTAGCAACAAGACTAACGCTAAAAAGCAGCAAGCTAAAGCAATCGCTATACGAATTTGTGTAAAGTCGTGCATGAAGTAATACGTAAAAAAATATAGGCCTAGCCCTAATATGGCACTTCCAAAAGCATAACGAAAAACCGCAAATTTAATGCCGATACTTAATGCGGCTGAAACCAATAAAAATGTGGTTACATTTAAATTAAGTGATGATTTAATGATGACCATGAACCCAAAAAGAAGGTCTCTTGCTTGTAAGGCTTGATGCAATAGCGATTTATGTGCTGCAGCATCTACTTTATTAAAAATATCTATGTAACCCATATAGTCAACGTCAGTGCTACGTAGGCCAGCAAAAATGATAAGTGCCAAGGCGAGCATCAATTCAAAATATATAGGTAACTTAATAGAATTTTTATATGCATAAAAATTTAATGCGAGGAAAAATAAAACGATTAAAGTTATCAGTAAATAGGGGTAATATATTTGTATCAATATTTGCATCGTGATTTACGTAAAACTAAAGAAAGAATATTCATTAAACAATTAAGAGCGTGTAACTTTTGAGCACCACGCCAAAGCTACGGCATCAAATACCATGCGCCCAACCCAAGCCCAAGCCGCACCAGTAATGCCATATTTATGTAAAAGAAAAAAAAGTGCCGCTAAAAAAAGTGGTAGCTCAATAATATGAAGCTTAGCGGTTATGTCAGCCCTGCCTTTGGCATGAAGAAGGGCGTAATACATAGAGGCAATCGAGTTTGCAAAAACACCCAAGCAAAGAATTTGTCCAACCATGATGCTAATGGGCTGAAGTTCAGTTTTAAGCCACATGCTGAGTAAAGTAGGTAACAATATAGCCAGCGTACTACAAACCACGAGCATCATGCCTGCAACGATATAGAGCCAGCGCCGAAAATAGGGTTGCCATTGATCGGGTTGCTCATGTATGAGTTTGCTGAAATTTGGGAAAATGACAGATGAAATAGCCCCAACTAGAATTAAACTTTGTACAACAACTTCATAAGGCAACACATAAAAGGTGACCGCAGCGGCCGATAAAACAGCGCCGATCATAAACCGGTCGGCCTGCATCATAACGGGGCTAACAACGTTGCTAACAGCGACCCACCCCCCAAAAGAAAAAAGTGATCTTGCTGTGCTGCTTGAGTACTTAGCCTCAGCGATGATGACACCGCTTTTTTCAAGACAAGAATGAGCAAGCCAGCGATACACGAACAACGCCAGTAGACGGCTAGCGACCAAAGTAACGACTAACCATGGTAGTTCTAAAGTGTAGAGAGTCACCAGGTAGGGGCCACCAAAGCCAACAATGCCAAGGGCAACACGTAAAAGGCTCACGCCTTTAAAGTTCATGAAGGCTTCATTGACACCTCGGTAAGTGGCACTTATAGCCTGAGCGGGCAAAGCAATTGCCAACAAAAGCATAGCTTGTGTGATTTCGATGGGTGCAATGGTTGCTGCTTTGACCCATGACCCTAAACCAGCTAACGCAGCAATTGCAATTAACGCACCGCCCAACAAGCCTGCGAGAAGTGTGATGCGATTAGCGGTTGCTAAAATACCGCTAATCGGTAATAGATTGCCCTCGCCCCGAAGTCGCGCCACCCACTGTGTGAGCGCTCGACCAATGCCTAAGTCTAGCGCGCCCGCATACCCAATTAACCCCCAAGCTAGAGCAAGCAAACCAAAACGCTCGTTGCCAAGTCTGCTGATGAGTTGCGGTACGGTGACGACTGCAATCAGTAATGGCAGCGATAAGCCTGCAAGATTCCACCCAATATGGCTTAAACGCATAAATTAACTTTCATTAACTTTTAGAGGGCTGATGATCAAAGTGTTACCACTCGCCCATACACATCTTCAAATCGAACAATATCGTCTTCACCTAAATAGCTACCCGATTGAATTTCAATCATTTCCAATTCAACCACACCAGGGTTCTTAAGGCGATGTATTTCACCGATTGGAATATAGGTTGACTGATTCTCGCAAAGCATAAAGGTTTCTTCACCCCGTGTTACTTCTGCGGTACCGCGCACCACCACCCAGTGTTCAGCACGATGATGGTGTTTTTGTAAGCTCAGTGCAGCACCGGGTTTAACGCCAATGCGTTTAACCTGAAACCGTTCACCCATATCAATGCTGTCGTACCAACCCCAGGGGCGGGCAACCTTGCGGTGCGTGATGGCTTGTGATTTATTTTGTGTTTGCAGTTGCGCCACCACTTCTTTGACTTGCTCAGCATGGCTTTGTGCCAACACCAAGATTGCATCAGGGGTATCTATAATCAATAAATCTTGAGTGCCTAGGGCCACAACTGGCCGAGTGGGGGCGTGAATGAAGGTGTTTTGGCTTAAGTGTGCCACCCCATGACCTTCAATACGATTGCCTGATTCATCGGCTGGGGTTAAGTTAGCCACTGCATTCCAACTGCCTACATCGCTCCATTGGCCAGTAAATTTTACCAGGGCAATATTTGAAGCGTGCTCCATCACCGCATAATCAATGCTTTCAGAGCGGCAATGTTTTAACTCATTGAGATTCGGTTGAACAAGGCGTTCGCCTTGGCTCGTGATGGTTTCAGTTGCTTCTGCCATGGCTGCTTCGCACCTCGCTAAGATGTCAGGTGCGTGCTCTTTTAAGGCTTTGAGTAAAACCTCTGGCGTACAAAGAAAGATACCAGCATTCCAGCAGACATTGCCTTGTAATATTAGCGCTTGCGCTTTGGCAGCTTGGGGCTTTTCTATAAAGCGCTCAACTGTAAAAATATGACTAGGTGGTTCTGTTTGGGCGCCTGCATTGGTCGCTGCGTTTCTGTCTTCATCTTCGTTAAGTGCCGCACCATCGTTAACTGGCGTTGAATGTGCTGACGTTTCTATGTAGCCATATGCGGTGCTGGGGTAAGTTGGCATCACCCCAAAGGTCACGATTTCACCCTCTAAAGCGGCTTGTGTACCTTGCATAATGGTGTCGTGAAACTGTTGCAAGTCGGGTATATGATGATCTGCAGGGCAAAAAAGTAGCAGTGGGGTTACGGTTGCCGTATCAGTCTGCGCTTTTAAAACCTGTAAAGCCCCTAAAGCCATAGCAGCTGCCGTATTGCGCGCAATGGGTTCAAGAATGAGGGTGCTGGTGAGTTGAAGCGCTAAATGTGCATGATGCGCATTGTTTTTATTTTTACGCGTAGCCTCTAAAACATCAAGCATCATAAATCGATGGGCCTCTGCCCCTATTAACAGAGGTGCTGTCCCAAACAATTGCGTGCGTTCAAGCGTGAGTTGCAATAAGCTTTTGTTACCAATAAGGGGTACAAACTGTTTCGGAAAACTTTGACGCGACAATGGCCACAGTCGGGTGCCCGACCCACCGCACAAAATAATCGGCGTGATAATGGGGGTGAGGTTTGGTTTTAGGCTGGTTTGATTAGTGCGCGTCATATTTAAGTTGTCGTTACAAAATTGTGTTTACAGTTGAGTGCATTTATTTAATTGCAAATAGCTATGCGTGTTTAGATCAGTGCTTTCATGTCATGCTTTGCTCAAACTGCCATGCACTTTGACACATATCGGTCAGATTTTTGGTGGCAGACCAGTTTAAAGTGTTGAGCGCTTTTTGGGTATTGGCGTAGCAAACGGCAATATCACCTGCTCGGCGGTTAACAATTTGTACGGGCACCGTGACGTTATTGACAGTTTCAAACGTATGAACAAGCTCTAACACGCTACAGCCCTTGCCCGTGCCTAAGTTTATGGCTTGCCAGCCCGCATGTTTAGTCGCATAGTTGAGCGCCGCCGCATGGCCCTCTGCTAAATCAACCACATGTATGTAATCTCTCACGCCCGTGCCGTCTGGGGTGGGGTAATCATTGCCAAATACATTTAAATGGCTACGTTGACCTACTGCAACTTGAGTGATGTAAGGCATCAGGTTATTAGGCGTACCACTGGGGCGCTCGCCAATTAAGCCACTTTTATGAGCCCCAACCGGGTTGAAGTAGCGCAAGCACACCACAGACCACTCAGGGTTACTTAAGCAAACATCATGTAAGATTTCTTCAATATGCAGCTTGCTGCGCCCATACGGGTTGGTGGCGAGAGTAGGGTGGGTTTCGGTTAAAGGTAATTGCTGTGGCTCACCATAGACGGTGGCGCTGCTACTAAAAACCATTTTTTTAACGTTGCAAGCCTGCATGGCCTGCAACAGGCTAATGGTGCCTTGAACGTTATTGGCGTAGTACTCAACGGGCTGGGCAACTGATTCACCTACCGCTTTGAGGCCTGCAAAGTGAATCACAGCATCTATTTGTTGGTTGCTTAAAACCTGCGTTAAAAGGGTGGTGTCGCGAATGTCGCCTTGAATAAAGGTTAATGCACATGCTGAGTTTGCACCCATAATGGTTTTAATTCGGTCTACCGTCGCAATTTCGCTGTTACACAGGTTGTCTAATAAAACAATGTGATGAGTCTTTTCGCCGATCAGGGCGCCTAAACTTTCAGCTAGGGCGACGGCCGTGTGACTTCCAATGTAACCTGTGCCGCCTGTAAGTAGTACATTCATTTTGTTGCCAAAAAACCAAGTATAAAAAGATAATCATAACCTTTTCATGTTAGTGTGGTCTGAATAATTCAGATTAAGGTGCACCTGTCCTGGCAGTCTTAATTGATATCAGCGTCTTTAACATGAGTCACAATCACTGGCTTTCCAGCGACAAGTCTTGATCAATCATGGGGTTAAGCTGTCGACTTTTGCGCCCCAACACCGCCCTAGTCATGAGACACCCAAGCCCAATGGCGGTTGTTTAGGCATTGTACAATTGCAATGTTCGTGATCATTATTAACTTAATGTGGTTGGCGCTTCTTATTTGGGCCTGTATGGCCTGACCTCAATGGGCGTTAGAATGAGTTTTGTCAGCTTACGCACCACTTATTGTGAGTGCGGTATGGTTGGGAGCGTGTCGCCCAGACGAAGTGTTTTTGAGTGAATGGCTAAAATATGACGTTGTACACACAATATTATGGTGAATAAATAAGCATGACCCAGGCGAGTCATACCAGTGCTTTGAGCGACATAAACAGAGCATTGAGCCAATATAGTTTAGCCGGCACGCTAGGTTGGCAAGACATTAAGCAGCGTTATCGCCGTTCAAAAATGGGTGCGTTTTGGTTAACCATTAGCATGGCTGTGCTGATTGGTGCTTTGGGGTTGGTTTTTGGTGGCGTTTTTAATACCCCCATGCGAGAGTTGTTGCCTTTTTTAGCGTTAGGCATCATTCTCTGGACATTCATTTCTACAGTCATCATTGAGGGCTGTACCGCTTTTGTCAGTGCGGAAGCCATTATTAAGCAACTGCCCATACCTTTGTTTACGCATATCATGCGAGTGATTTGGCGAAACGCCATTATTTTGGCTCACAATATTGTGATTGTGCCCATTATCTTTTTGATTTTTCTAAAACCTATGGGTTGGGTTGCGTTCTTGTTCATACCCGGCATCATCATCAGCACCATGGTTTTATCTTGGGTGGCATTTTTATCAGCTATATTTTGTACTCGTTACCGTGACCTGTCGCAAATCGTGATTAGCGTGTTACCCGTTGCGTTTTATCTCACTCCAATTATTTGGATGCCCAATATGCTTGCGGGGCGGCCAGGTTTTGCTTTTTTAAACCTCAACCCGTTCTACCATCTTATTGAAGTGATTCGAGCCCCTTTGTTAGGTGCCGCCCCAACATTAACAAATTGGGTGGTGTCGTTGGCTATGGCGGTATTGGGTTGGTTGTTTACCCTTTGGGTGTATGGCAAGTATAAAAATCGTATTTCTTACTGGCTTTAAACAACAGCGGCTTAACTTAACAGCAGCTTAAATTAACGGTGGCTTCAATAAGCATGGGTGCCATCAACAACGTGGCTTTAAATATATATGGCAATCATTGATTTTCAAGGGGTGTGTGTTGA
>CALBMZ010000072.1 GCA_937896225.1 uncultured Alcaligenaceae bacterium
TGTGGGGCACAGCGTGTACCCGGTCAGAAAGAAAATCATGAATATCATGGGCAAGAGCGCTATGGTCACGGCCTGGTATAGGGGCCACATCAAAGAGTGCCTCAATCGTCTCGCACAGGTTTTCAGCATTACCGGCATCTACGACTCGATTTGGGTCAATGCTGACGGGCAAGTGACCACGAATGAGCGCATTGGGTACGTAGAGCAAATGATCAACAGAAAGAACTTGCGAAGGGTGGCGTCGAGCAAACTCTTGACGTAGAGCATGCAAATTACGGTTAATTTGTGTTGTGACAGATTTCCCTACTTGATTGGCATAGTCGACCAAAATATCTTGATTATGGGTGTAAACAGTTCCATCTTTTTGTTCAATCGCAAGCAACTTGCCATAGCGGTTGGCAATAATGAAATCAATTTCCCCGTATACAGACCCCGTCGGGTTGCTCGTTGCCCAGTGCACGGCATGATAGACCGTGTATTGAGCTGGAAGCTTATCGCGCAAGCTGAGTAAGGTACGCGACTCGCCGTGGTGCTATATCGTGTTCACCAAGCTATCGTCAATATCGTCTGGTATGAGCCGAGCCATTTAATTTCCTTAATGAACGCCGTCAAACTAAAAAGTACTTATCTCAAATAGCCTTAAGCCACGAGACTGCTTGGCATGTATGATAACGGTAACCAAGCGCCGTTATATCAATTACTATTTTTAGTGTGCACAATTTCCTGTAACTACTTATACAGGAAAGCACGATGCAAACGAACGAAACCACCCCGCTTTTAATCCTCCGTCAGCAGGCATGGTTAACCGAGCAGCAGCAGTGTGTGAGCAGCGGTTTAGGAACAGCATGACTCTGGCCAAAAGACTCGCATTGCTGAGCACGATCGCAGCACTAAACCCAAAGATGAGTCAAGCAACGGTACATCCAGCAACGACGAATCAGCACTGTTCTTTGATGAGAGTAAAGTCCCCGTTGAAACCATTTATCTTGATCCAATGATCGCAACGGGTTTAAACCAAGACGATTTCGATATCATCAGCGAGAAGGTCACGTATCGCCTTGCACAGCGCCCAGGCAGCTACGTCGTCACGAAGTACGTACGCCCCGTGCTCAAGCTTCGCGAGATGGGCAAATTGGTTAGTATCCCCGCACCCGAAGGCGTCATCAAAGGTAGTCGCGCTGACGTAAGCTTTTTAGCAGGTGTTGTGGTTGATAAGTTTGCTTATCACCAGCCACTTTATCGCTTGCATCGCAAATTGGCTGATCAAGGGTTTAAGTTAAGTCGCCCGTGGTTGACTCAACTCATGCAGCAAACGATTGCCGCATTGGTTCCAATCTTTGATGCGCAGTTCGACTCGATAAGGCTGAGCCGAGTCAAGTCTATGGATGAAACGCCCATAAAAGCCGGGGTAGCAAGCCCAGGTAAAATGAAGGCGGCGTACTTCTGGCCCATCTATGGCGAGCTCGACGAGATTTGCTTTAAGTTCTATCCCGACCGCTCGGCCAAAAATGTCGAAGATGCTCTGGGGTTGAGTCCACCCGATGGTGCGGTATTACTCACCGATGGCTATGTGGCTTACAAACAATATGCCAAAAAAGTGGGGCTGACCCACGCACAGTGCTGGGCGCACACGCGCAGAAAGTTCTTTGAGTCTCAAGACATAGAACCCGAGCGGGCTAAAGAGGCACTGGACATGATCGGTGAGCTCTATGTGATCGAGGCAGCGTTACGCGAGCAAGCGCTCAGGGATGAGGCTAAGGACATTGAACCCTACGAATACTTTGTTAATGTGCTACAACGGGTCAAAAACCATCCACCGCTAAAGATGGGTGAGTTAACGCCACGCCGTCGAAAAGAGTTATTTAAGAAAAGCGACAAGCGTTCGGTGCTTTATCTGATTGATCAGATGCAAAAAATTGAAGAATAACTACGTACATTGAACAGTGCGCATTTATCGCTTACGAATGACGATGCCATATTCATTCGAGTCACTGATGTTCTCTGGGGGTAGGGTGCAAAAAAGGCAGGGTTTTGAGTTAGGCTTGATAGCTTGGTTGAGCGGTTGAGTGGGAACAGTATTCAACACTTTGCAACGATTGTTGGAAAGGTTTTGCATGAGTTACGCACGGTTTTATTAACTGACCTCAGCCCACTTAATTTGAATACTGTCTAACTTTAAGGGAGTTAGTTCATCATGTTTGAAAACTGAAGGCGCCTCTGTCTTAACCGCTTTAAGTGCCAGCAGTTAGACTGAAGGCGGGAAGTGTGTCAATCAGTTGCAGTTTTTATTGGATCAAGATATGCAGAGATTCGTTTTGCTGTGAGCAGCATAGTCGGTATTAACTTTTCAAGTTCTTCAAATGAGAGCCTGGCCTTGGGTGCTGAAACACCTAGTCCGGCTAGTAGCCGACCAGAGAAGTCTGGAACTGGTACGGCGCAACCTACTACTCCATCTACAAGTTCTTCATTACTTCGAGCCCACCCTCTAAGTTTAATTTCTTTAATTTCTTTTTTTAAAACTTTTGCAGAAATTATTGTGTGTGTTGCAATTTTTATTAGCGGTGTTCGATTTAACCAATTTCCGAATTCATCTTCAGAAAGATTTGCCAAAAAAAGTTTCCCGATTGAGCTGCAGTAAAGAGGCGACCTTCTGCCTTGTGCAAAATACAGCCCACTGGAAAGTTCAGCCCGAGCTGATTCAACATAGATAATTTCATCAATCTGATTAACACCAAGGTGACAATGTTCTCCGATTTTTCGAGCAAGCCCTGTCAACTCAGAACGTATGTCATCCGCCGAAAAAGCGGCTGCCATGGTCTTGGCGCTGATGCGTATTAAAGCCTGACCAACCATGTACCTCTTGCTAGCAATTTGTTTTTTTAGCAGCCCGCGATTCTCAAGCTGTGAAACTAACCGATGAACGGTTGGAAGCGTTAAACCGGTTTGCTGGGAAATCTCAGAAATAGTCATGGGTGCCGCCCAACCAGCCACTAACTCTAAAACCGCTAAAACCTTGTCGTAAGGCTGGTTTAGTGTTTCTTTCAATTTTTGTTGGCGCTCCATACAAACCCTTATATACACTTAAATACTTGAACCGTATATTACACGTGTAAGAAAATGAAAGTATTTATTCCGTAATTTGGAAGTTTTTGTTAACCTTTAGGAGAGCAACAAATGATTAACCACATATTACGATTCTTTAAATCGGTACCAAAGATGCTTGCAGCTGGCATGGTGACCATAACCATGATGTCACCTGTCGCAGCGCAAGACTCTCGCTTAGGTGAAATTGTTAAGCGTGATAAGTTGATAGTCGCTACCTTTGGAACGGCACCACCGTTTTGTTATACAGATGAAAAGGGTGAGTTAGTCGGATTTGACATTGATATTGCAAGACTCATTGCTAAATCTCTTCTTGGGGATGCAAAGAAAGTTGAATTCGTGGTTGTAAACAGCGAAGGCAGGTGGCCAGCCGTAAATTCAGGTCGAGCTGATATAGGTATTGCCTCTACAACTGTGTATCCAGATCGTGCACTTCGAGTAGCCTTTACAAGGCCATATATCGATTCTGGCGTATCAATCTTGGTGCGTAAAGATTTAGGTGTGAAATCACTAAGTGAACTGAACTCATCTAAATATACATTGGCTAATTTAAGTAACCCTCAAATGCAAGAACGACAAAAGCGTTTCTTGCCAAATGTCAAAGTTCTTACCTTCGATACCCCAAGTTCGATGTTCACCGCAGTGAGATCTAATCAAGCTTCGGCAATGCAAATGGATACGCCAGTTGTTAACTGGTATGCAGCAAACAATAGTGAGCTGTCAGTGCTCTCAGAGAACTTAGCTGTTGTCCAGGGGAATGCAATTTTTATGAAGCCAGGAGATTTTACCCTCTGGTTGTGGATGGATACGATGGTTCAAGAAATGCAAGCCGGGTCTCGTTATTCTGAGTACAGCGAAATTTACAAAAAATGGTTTGGTAAAAATCCACCTCCCCAACGTTTCTATAAATAAATCATGCCGTTTGAAATCCCCTTATTTATAAGGTCAGTCCCTATTCTTTTAGAGGGACTGACCATTACGTTGATACTTTCGATTCTGGCAATACTGTTATCAGCTTTTTGGGGAGTAATACTTTTATTGTCTATGCGGGCAGGTAAGTTTTCTAATGCTTTCGCAAGGGTCTACATTGAGATCATGCGGAACACGCCAATAATTGTAATTATGTTCTTCATGTTTTTTGGTTCGGGCGTCATCGGATTCCCTTTATCAGGTTTTATAGCAGGCCTTTTGTCATTGGTATTACAAAATGGTGCCTACGTAGCTGAAATCTATCGAGCGGGCATTCAAGGTGTTTCAAATCGACAAACTGAAGCGGGTCTGGCGCTCGGCTTCATGCCTAAGAGAACATTTTTACTCATTATCTTGCCACAGGCTATTCGTAAAGTGATTGCCCCTTTGGGAACGCAAGGTGTCATGATAATTAAAGACACGGCTATAGTTGCAACAATATCAGTTGCCGAAATGACCTTCCAAGCAAGACTTTTGGCTGACCGAACCGCAGCGGTATTTGAAATATTCACTGCACTTGCAATAATTTATATTGTCTTGACCTCAATATTCAACTTGGGTATTAGAGTCATTGAAAGAAAATACGGCTACAAAAACTGAAAGGATGAAGAACAAATGGAGCTAATTATTAACAGTATTCCATTACTGTTTAAAGGTCTACAAAACACAATAATAATGTCACTTGTGGCTACTTTGCTGGCAACGGTGTTGGGTATATTGTTCGCGTTCATTCAAATATTTCGTCATTTTTTTATTAAGGCCGTGGTCGAAGTACTTCTCTACC
>CALBMZ010000073.1 GCA_937896225.1 uncultured Alcaligenaceae bacterium
AAGAGGGGTAAGCCGCCTTGCCACCGGGAACATAAATACCGACTCGATCAAGCGGTGTAATGTGTTGCCCCAATTGGGTGCCATCAGCCTCGGTATAAGACCAGCTGGTTTGAACTTGCTTGAGGTGATAGGCTTTTACGCGTTCAGCCGCTGCCTCAAGTGCTTGGCGTTGCGTGGCGGGCAAGTTATTGAGGGCATGTTGACAGGTTTCTAACGAAACCTCGAGGTCGGCCATTGATTGCGCAGACACTCGATCAAACTCTGCTGTGAGCGCTAAAACGGCTTCGTCACCCTCGCGTTGCACGCGTTTTAAAATGCGCGCAGCCGCTTGGTCGATTGCTTCGTCTTGTTCGGCATCAAACTTCAACAACGTTGACAATCGCGCAGAAAAGTCTGTATCTTGCGAATTGAGTCGGGAAATGTTCACCATACTATTTACCTATTTTGCTGGCGCGATCAAACGCATCAATGAGCGGTTGAAGCTCGGCATGACGGGTTTTGAGGGCCGCGCGATTAATAATTAACCTTGATGATATGGGCATAATGTCTTCAACGGCTACCAAGTCATTGGCCCGCAGGGTATTGCCGGTTGAAACCAAGTCAACAATGGCGTCAGCCAAACCTATTAAGGGTGCCAATTCCATTGAGCCATAAAGCTTAATGAGGTCAACGTACACACCTTTTGCGGCAAAATGCTCGCGGGCGGCATGCACATATTTTGTGGCCACCCTCAGGCGTGCACCTTGCTTGACTGCAGCCTCATAGTCAAACCCATTCTTAACGGCAACACTAAGTTTGCAGCGCGCAATATTCAGATCAATAGGCTGATACAGCGCACCGGGGTGCGATGCGGCATGTTCGATTAAAACATCTTTACCTGCAATACCAAAGTCGGCTGCACCATACTCTACGTAGGTGGGCACATCAGAGGCGCGCACAATGATGATGCGCACATTGGGGTTGCTGGTCGTTAAAATTAGTTTGCGAGACGTTTCAGGGTCTTCGGTTACTTCAATGCCGGCAGCTTGCAGCATAGGCAAGGTTTCGTCAAAAATACGACCCTTAGACAACGCCAACGTTAATGGCTTATTCGAGGCTGATGCTTTGAACAGACCCATCGTTGACACTAAGCTGATGGCGGCAACAGAGTCTGCTGCTGCCGCAACATAGGCAGACTTCGTGGTTGGTTCAATTGATTCAGGTGTTGACGGAACGATACTCATCACTGAACCCCTTTAGAGGAAACACGCTCAATTTGAGCGCCAAGCAAACGAAGCTTATGCTCCATTTTCTCGTAACCGCGGTCTAGGTGATAAATGCGTTCAACCGTCGTGACACCTTCTGCCGCTAAACCAGCAATGACTAAACTGGCTGAAGCGCGTAAGTCTGTGGCCATCACGGTAGCGCCTGACAATTGTGACACACCTCGAACCACTGCGGTATGGCCATCAATATCAATATCAGCGCCCAAGCGAATTAATTCTTGAACGTGCATAAAGCGGTTTTCAAAAATGGTTTCAACCATAACAGCCGTGCCCTCGGCCAACGCATTCATGGCCATAAACTGTGCCTGCATATCAGTTGGGAAGCCGGGGTATTCAACGGTTCGAATATCAATCGCGAGCGGGGGTTTTTTCATGATGGCGCGAATGCTATGGTCTGACACGGTCATGTTTAAGCCAGCCTGCTCAAGCTTAGACAAAATAGCACCCATGGTTGAGGGCTTGGCATGGGTTAAGGTGATGTCGCCACCGGTGGCGGCAACAGCACATAAAAAGCTACCCGCTTCAATGCGGTCAGGTACGATGTGGTACTCGGTGCCACGTAGGCTTTTCACCCCTTCGATCACAATACGGTCGGTGCCATGGCCTGAAATTCGGGCGCCCATTTTAATGAGCATTTCAGCTAAATCAACCACTTCAGGTTCGCGAGCCGCATTTTCTAAAACAGTGGTGCCTTCAGCCAAGGTGGCGGCCATCATTAAATTTTCAGTGCCTGTAACCGTCACCATGTCGGTACGAATGACAGCACCTTTTAAACGGGTGGCTTTTGCCACCACGTAACCGTGTTCAATATGTATGTCGGCGCCTAGTGCTTCTAAACCCATGATGTGTTGGTCAACAGGGCGTTGACCAATTGCGCAACCACCAGGCAAACTGACCCGAGCTTGGCCAAAACGTGCCAACAAAGGTCCTAAAACCAATATAGAGGCCCGCATGGTTTTGACTAGGTCGTAAGGTGCTTCAAGTGAGTCAATTGAATCGGCACTGAGGGTTAAGGTGTGTTCGCTATCATTATGGGTTTTGACACCTAATTGACCGAGCAAACGAATTGTGGTGCCAATGTCGTTTAAGTTCGGTACGTTATGTAAGGTGATCGGCTCAGCGGTTAATAGGCTGGCACACAAAATGGGTAGTGCGGCGTTTTTCGCGCCAGAAATACGCACCTCGCCTTCCAGAGCTGCGCCACCCGTGATGCGTAGCCTATCCATTATTGTGCGGCCTCGAACTCTTTAGGGGTCAAGGTACGCATAGATAGTGCGTGAATTTCTTCTTTCATGCGTTCGCCTAGTGCTTTGTAAACCAGTTGATGGCGGGCAATTGGGCGTAGGCCATCAAATGCTTCGCTCACGATGATGGCTTCAAAATGTGCACCGTCGCCCGTTACGTTGACGTGCTGACAGACGAGGTTTTCGCTAATGTATTGACGAATGTTTTCAGGGGTAGGCAGCATAATGTAAAGTCTTAAAAAATTTAAAAATACAAACTTAGTTATGTTTGTGACGGTTATATTCTATTTTTACATACTGTTTTGAATGAAGAAGCTTTCTTAGGAGCTTACACTCAAATAATATTAGGTAAGGTTGAGTCAGTTGCTTTTTGAATCAGTTAACTCTGCAATAAGCACCAGATACTCAGTATTAGGTGCGCAACTTATAACCTGAGGCCAACAACCTGAGCGCCAGCCAAGTTAACACGATTAAAACAAATGACACCACAACGAGACTCTTCCAGGGTGAGGTGTCAGACAAACCAAAGAACCCATATCGGAAGCCATCAATCGTATAAAAAATAGGGTTCCAGTGTGACACGGCTTGCCAAAATGGTGGCAAGCTGTTGATGGAATAAAACACCCCAGACAAAAAAGTAGCCGGCATAATTAGAAAGTTTTGAAAGGCTGACAGTTGATCGAATTTTTCGCAATAAAGCCCTGCGATTAAACCCAAAACGCCCATGATGCTTGTCGCCAAAACAGCAAATGTCAACACCCAACCAATGTGCTCAATGGTTAATGATAAAAAGAAAAATGAAATGAGCCAAACGGCTGAGCCGACCACTATGCCTCGTACAACGGCTGCAAAGACGTAGGCTGAAAAAAACTCACGATGCGAAATCGGGGTGAGCAATACAAATACTAAATTGCCGGTGACGCGACTTTGAATCAAAGAAGATGAGGGGTTAGAGAAAGCATTTTGCAACATGCTCATCATCATCAAGCCGGGTATTAAAAATGCCGTATACGGAATTTCACCATACACATTTATGCGGTCTTGTAAAACTTGAGCGAACACCACCAAATATAAGGCGGCTGTGATGACCGGTGCAGCGATCGTTTGAAAACTGACCTTCCAGAAGCGCAACAACTCTTTGTAAAACAGGGTGCGGAACCCAGAGCTTATGCCAACATCGCTAACGGTGATGACAACGGGTGTGTCGATGGTTGAGGTGCTCATGCTGGGGTACCCTTTGCAAGCTGGGGTGTGTCTTTCATAATATGCACAAAGGCCTCTTCAAGCCCAGCACCCCCAACGCGCGCAAGCAAGGCTTGTGTGGTGTCTAGTGCAATGATTTTGCCACTTTTTAGCATGGCAATACGCCCACATAATGCTTCGGCTTCTTCAAGGTAGTGCGTCGTTAATAAAATCGTGTGCCCCGCTTTATTTAAACGTGAAATAAATTCCCATAAGCTACGCCGTAAATCAACGTCAACCCCTGCAGTGGGCTCATCAAGCACAATAACGGGGGGGCGGTGAACCAACGCTTGGGCCACCAACACCCGACGTTTCATGCCGCCTGATAGTGAACGCATGTTGGTGTCGGCTTTGTCAGTCAAACCTAAATTGCTTAGAATTTCATCTATCCAGTTATCGTTATGGTTGAGTCCAAAGTAGCCTGACTGAATACGTAGGGTTTCACGCACAGTAAAAAAGGGATCGTAGACGAGTTCTTGAGGCACCACCCCCAGTGCTCGGCGCGCTAAACGGAAGTCGCTGAGTACGTTGTAACCGTACACAAATGCTTGACCTTCGGTGGCAAGACACAAGCCTGCCAAAATCGAAATGAGAGAAGTTTTGCCTGCACCGTTTGGGCCTAGCAAACCAAAAAACTCACCTTGCTCAATTTCAAGCGATACATCTGAAACGGCGAGAAAGCCTGGCTTTGTAACACCTGAAAAACGGTCTCGCCAAGTCGCTTTGCTAGAAGCGTAGGTCTTGCTAATGTGGTCAAAGCGTATAGCGGGGGTTGTCATAGTTGTTGTGCAGTTCGTGCAGTTGTTAAATGAATAACAGACTATTTGCTATTTCGTTCATTTAAGGCAGCAATGAGACCGTCAATACCATTTGCATTGATTTGTTGAGAAAACTGGTTGCGATAGTTTTGTATCAGCCAAATATTTTCAACATTAATGTCGTAAATTTTCCAGCCGGTAGGGGTTTTTTCTAAGCGATAGTCAATACCAATGGTCTGTGAATTCTGGCTTTGCATCACGCGTGATCGCACCACGACATCTTTGGCATCAGGTTCAGCGCGAAGGGGTTGAACATCCATTTTTGTACCGCTATCAATGCGAGACAAGGCGCCGCTATACGTGCGCGCCAAGGTCTGGCGAAATGCAGCGGTGAGTTGCTCGCGTTGTTCAGGGGTAGCTTGGCGCCAATATTTGCCAGCTGACAAACGAGTGGTTTTTGCAAAATCTACATAAGGCAAAACGTACAGGTCGACGATTTCATTGATGCGGCCAATGTTTTGTTTTTTCACTTCTGGGTCGTTTTGCAACACCATCAGGGCTTGGTCGGCAACCGCTTGAACAAATGTGTCTGGCGCAGAATTGGCGTCAGGCTTAGCTTGTGCAAAGCTTTGCATGGCCATAAGTGACAGCGCAAGCAGTAAAAAAAACTTTATTGTCATGAGTCGACTAAAAGGCTGACCCTGACGCTGTAAACGCAATTCATGATGCGAGCGGGCGTCAGTGTTATGAAACTGATTTGTCGTGCGGTTGAGCGTGTGCATAATATAAACCTTTACTCGTTGGTGTCACCCCCAATAAAAAAGGGTGTTGTCATCAAAAATTATTTTTGTGGGGCAATATTTAATGCCTTATCGTCAGCTTCAATGTCTTCATAATTTTCGTAGTTAGGCAAGGCATCTGCTGCAGCCTCGGGGCCTAGCACTTTCGCTTGGCGTTGCTGTATGTAGGCGTCACGTATGAAGCTGTAAGGGTCAAGTGCCGTGCGATCAACCGTTTCAGAAATTTGTAATAATGCCTCACGTCGGGAGACAAACTCGAGCCCCCAAATTGAGTTACGTAGCCCTACATTGGGAATATAACCAATGGTGTTGAGTTGATTACCAACGAGGTTGCCGACGTCACCAAAGGTGTCTCGAACCGAGCTAGAACCCACAACTGGTAAAACCATATATGGGCCAGAGCTAAAGCCCCACACACCTAGAGTTACACCGAAATCGTTCGGGATGCGAGGTTGACCATTGGCGCTGGCTAAATCAAGACAACCGCCTAAACCAAGTGTTGTGTTCAGTAAAAAACGTCCCATGGTGTTGATGGCATCGAACTGACGTTGTTGTAAAACACTATTGATACCGGACCATATTTCACCTAAGTTTAAAAATATATTTCTAATACAGGTGCGAATCGGTTGTGGTGTGATGAAAGCATAAGCTTCAGAAACAGGTCTAAATACCGCGCGGTCTAGGCCGTCGTTAAACTCGTAAACTGTGCGATTTGAGCCTTCCCATGGGTCTGCAGGGTTGGGCGCGCCTTGCGTGGCGGCGCAGCCAACGGTCAGTATGCAGGCTACTAAGGTTAAAAATTTATAAAAAAGTCGTGAAGCTTGTGAAAGCATTATTGTGCCGGTGCAGTAGATTTAGAATTAGCGCCTTCTTCGTCAGCTTTATTAAACAAAAACTTACTGATTAGGTTTTCAAGCACGATGGCACTTTGAGTCATGCTAATTGTATCGCCTGCAACAAGCATGTTTTCATCGCCCCCTGCATCTAAACCAATATATTGTTCGCCCAGTAAACCTGATGTCAAGATTTTGGCAGAGGTGTCTTTGGGGAAGGCAAACTGGCTTTCAATGTTAAAAGACACGATGGCTTGGTAGGTTTGGTCATCAAATCGAATGCTACCCACTCGGCCTACCACCACACCCGCGCTTTTAATCGGTGCGCGCACTTTCAAGCCACCAATGTTTTCAAACTTGCCGCTCACGGCATAAGTTGGCCCAAATGAGAAGCTGCTGAGGTTCCCCGCGCGCAGTGATAGAAACACAAGTGCGACGATACCCAGCAGTACAAAAAGCCCGACCCAAACATCTTTTTTATCAGTCGACACGTTGGCCCCTGTTATTGACTAAACATTAAAGCAGTTAATACAAAATCGAGGCCTAATACGGCTAAAGACCCCGCCACAACGGTACGAGTGGTGGCACGCGCGACCCCTTCAGGGGTGGGGCGACATTTCCAGCCCTCAAACAACGCAATAGAGGTCACCACAAAACCAAACACTACACTCTTGATGACGCCATTCATAATATCGTCAATCACGTCAACGCCAGCTTGCATTTGCGACCAAAAAGCACCTGAGTCGATGCCAATCAATAGCACGCCCACAATATAACCACCGAGTATGCCCACCATAGAGAATACGGCAGCAAGCACCGGCATGGCAATCACACCCCCCCAAAATCGAGGAGCAATCACGCGACGTATCGGGTCAACCGCCATGACTTCCATGGCAGCCAACTGTTCACCTGCTTTCATCAGGCCTATTTCTGCGGTGAGCGAGGTGCCAGCACGCCCTGCAAACAGTAATGCGGTGACCACAGGCCCAAGTTCGCGGGTAAGTGACAAGGCCACCAGTAACCCTAGGGCTTCTTCAGAGCCATAGCGATTCAAAGTGTAATAGCCTTGCAAGCCCAGCACAAAGCCCACAAATAAACCTGAAATGACAATGATAATGAGTGAATAGTTGCCAATAAAATGTACTTGCGTCACAACCAGTCTGGCTCGTTTCCAAAGCGCATTAGTGCGCAACAAAATCTGCCCGAAAAACAGTGCAAATTGGCCTAGTGTTTGGGTGCTTTGACGTACCCAAGCGCCTAATTGGCCAATGCGTTCAATCACACTCATGATCGACCGCCTTGACGTTCAAGCCAGCGAGTGTAGGCAGGGGTGGTCGGGTAATCAAAGGCGACTGGGCCATCGGGCGCACCATCAAGAAATTGTCGCACGTAGGGGTCGGTTGAGTGGCGTAATGAGTCAGGGCTACCTTGTGCTTTGAGGGCACCTTGACCCACAATGTAGACTGCATCGGCAATGGCAAACGATTCAGCAATATCGTGGGTAATCAGTACTGAGGCGCAGCCTAAACGGTCAGACAATTGTCGAATGAGCCGCGCGGTAACGCCTAACGAAATGGGGTCTAGCCCTGCGAAGGGCTCGTCGTACAAAATAAGCTCGGGCCCACGCACAACCGCACGAGCTAACGCTACCCGCCGTGCCATGCCACCTGAAATTTCAGATAATTTTAAATGTGCAGCGGTTTTTAAGCCTACGGCATCAAGTGTTTCAAGCACTTGATCGAGTAATTCAGCTTCTTTTAACGTGGTGTGCTCGCGCAAGGGAAAGGCAACATTTTCGAAGACATTTAAGTCAGTAAATAATGCGCCATGCTGAAACAACACACCCATGCGTTGCCTTAACGATTCAAGTTTGGCACGTTGATTGACGTCAACTACTGTTCCAAAAACCTTAACATCACCTCGCATAGGGGCCAATTGGCCGGTTGCTGCTCGCAATAATGTGGTTTTTCCAGAGCCCGACCCACCCATTATGGCAACCACTTCACCCGCCTTCACGTTAAGCGAAATATCGCTTAAAAC
>CALBMZ010000074.1 GCA_937896225.1 uncultured Alcaligenaceae bacterium
GATACTTTATGAAAATTTCAGACATTTCTACACCCGCTGCCTTGATTGATGTTGACCGCATGAACCGCAACATCACACGTATGCAATCTCGTATGAATGGGTTGGGTGTACGTTTTCGACCGCATGTCAAAACGTCAAAATGTGTAGACGTGACGCAAGCGCAAATTCAAGCTGGTGCCAGTGGTATCACTGTTTCAACACTCAAAGAAGCTGAGCAATTTTTTGCAGCTGGCGTCACTGATATTTTATATGCCGTGGGCATGACAAGTAACAAGTTAGCGCAAGCACTTGCTTTAATTCAAAAAGGCTGTGACCTTAAAATTTTGACTGATAGTGTGCAATCAGCGTCGGCAATTGTTGCGTTTGCAATCGCCAATCATGCGTATTTTAAAGTCATGATAGAAATTGATACCGATGATCACCGTTCAGGCATAAAACCCAATAGCCCGCAATTACTTGAGGTCGCCCAAGCGCTGGCGGTAGGGGGCACAGAAATCTATGGCGTGATGACTCATGCGGGTTCGAGTTACGATCTCAACACACCGGAAGCACTTTTACACATGGCAGAGCAAGAGCGCTCTGGGTGTGTGCGTGCGGCACAACGCTTGCGCGACGCGGGTTTTTCTTGCGCGGTTGTGAGTGTAGGCTCTACGCCTACCGCCCTGTCTGCACGTGAACTAGCAGGCGTGACTGAAGTTAGAGCAGGCGTGTATGTATTCTTTGATTTAGTGATGTTGAATATTGGTGTTTGCAACATAGACGACATGGCCTTAAGTGTGCTGACAACCGTTATTGGTCACCAACAAGAAAAAGGTTGGGTCATTGTTGATGCAGGTTGGATGGCCATGAGTCGTGATCGTGGTACTCAAAAGCAAACAACTGATTTTGGTTATGGGCAGGTTTGCGATGTGGCGGGCGTACCTTTGCCAGGCTATGTTATGACGGGCGCTAATCAAGAGCATGGCATCATCTCTAAGCAGGGTGAACCTGACCTTTCAATTGCAAGCCGTTTTCCTGTGGGCTCGTCGTTACGTATTTTGCCTAACCATGCCTGCGCAACCGCAGCCCAATTTCCTGAGTATCAGGCTTTCACGTCAGAACAAAATACACAAACTTGGCCGCGTTTTTACGGTTGGTAGGTTGAATCGTCCCGGGGCAATTCATGAAGGGATCTTGGTTGTTAAGCTCGCTTAACCCTACAAGTCAACGAAGCATGAATGTTGTTGTAATAGTCTTTAAAATAAGTAAACACATACTAAAAACCATGAACATGGGTTAGAGATCTATCAACGAGGTTATGTATTCATTACGGTTAGAGCTTTGCTACCTAACGCGACAACCTGAGTACAATCAGCAAGGCAACAATAGTTCTTGTAAGCCTCGCGTTATTAAAATCTAGTATCAAAATTTAAAGAATATCTAGCATGAGTCGTAACGATATAAAAAAAACAATACCTTTAATTGATGCGAGTCTTCTAGCGGTTGCTCTAGATAAATTTGCGGTTGATCGCAATTGGACACAATTTCACTCACCCAAAAACCTTGTCATGTCGTTAACGGGTGAGGTGGGTGAATTGTCAGAGGTCTTTCAATGGATGAGTGAGGCCGATTCACACCAAGCAGCAACCAACCCTGAAACAGCACAAGCCGTTAAAGATGAAATAGCTGATGTGTTGCTTTATCTAGTTCGTTTAGCAGATGTGTTGAATGTTGATCTGAACGAAGCGGTTACAGATAAATTAAAAACCAACGAACTTAAGTACCCGATAGAAAGCTCGCTTGGTGTCAGTACAAAATACAACAAAAAATAACAGACACAGCAAAGTGGTGTGACTTCTAACAAAAGCGGTTAATGCCCAATTTGTGAAGCCCTTTAATTAAAAAAAGCCCGTTTAAACGGGCTTCATAACTAAATTTTTGTGATTTTAAACGGCAACTTTTTCTTCTATTAGGCTTCGAGCAACTGACGAAGCGCCAACCATGACAACAGCTCGATCAAATGCTGCATGCAATTGTTCAATAGCTTTAGCTTCGCGCATAGAAGCATGAATGATTGCATCTAATGAGTGATTGAATGTCTTGTTCATGAATATTCCTTAATTGTCTTGAGTACTAACCAGCGGCCCTCTGTTGAGACTGTTATGCAACTGTCATTTTCCTGTAGGGAAGTAAGTAAGGCGCTATGAAGATTAAGTTGACCTTCGCTTCTAGCGTATAGCTTTAAAACTTCTGCATCGTTTTCAAGTCTAGCATTAAACGCCCCTAACGTTGCTGTTTTATAAGCTTGAACGACAGTCTGAATGGCAGCCGTATTTTCTAATTGAACCAAGCATTCAATTTGAGGTGAAAGGGTGATTTTTAACATCTTTAACCACTTGTCAGCTAACTGCCCTCTGTCAGATAAAACAAGCTCACACGTGCAAATGGCAACGTCTTGATTGGTTTGAAAAACACCATACGCGATCGTCTTATTGCTTTCTGGTAAATTTGCTTTCACAAGTGATTCATCAACCCATGAAAGGCGTCGTTCAACTTCGAGCGGAAATAAGTCAACCAACTCTGCCTCTTGCTGCCATTTCGTCAACGTCGATTTGAGTTTGTTTGGTGTGAATAGTAAAAATTCCACTGGTCATCTCGTCCTGATTTGGGTTAAAAGGTCGGCAGTATATTTTGTTTTTTTTGTCAAAGTCACCACTTACTGTTGAAATACCTTTGTCTCATACATATCAGGGCTTCGAATAAGCGACTCACCTATACTCAACCCTCTAATAGATGCAAGCCAATTAGCGGTTGCTTTAGAATAATTTGCAGTTGACAGCAAT
>CALBMZ010000075.1 GCA_937896225.1 uncultured Alcaligenaceae bacterium
CGAACATAAATTGGACGTCCATGAATAGTCAATGCTCGTTCGACAATCTCAATGGCACGATCTACCCCCGCACAGAAACCACGAGGTTGGGCAAGCACGACTTCAATAGCGGTATCGGGTACAGATTGAACAGCTTTCATTACAAAACCCCTAGTAGGTCGATATCAATTTTAAGGTCACGCCCAGCAAGGGGGTGATTAAAATCAAATATTGCATAATCTTGATCTATTTCTTTTAAAACGCCCGCATACTGCCCGCCATTTGGAGCCGTAAAGTTAACCATATCACCGGGCGAAAACTCTGCGTCAGCCTCAACCCCAGCATTTTGAACCAACATGGCGCGCGTGACTCGCTGAACTAATTCGGGATTACGATCACCGTAGGCATCTGCTGCACAGACATGCAAACTAAAGCAATCACCTTCAGGGCGACCTAAAAGACCTACTTCCATGCCTGGCGCCCATTGACCAACCCCCATTTGCAAGGTTGCTGGGCGGCCATCAAAGGTATCGATAAACAGATTACCTACTCCCTCACCACTTTCAATCATGATGCGGTAATGCAACGTTAGATATGAGTGCTCTAGGACAATTGGCTGTTTTGCGTCATTAGAAGTCATAAATTTATGTCAATGTGCGTGTTGTTGAGTTTAATATTTTAGAGCCTACATGATGACATTGTGTGACACCCTTGGTCCAGCTGAAAGGCCGCGTGAAAGACTTCTTAATCAAGGTGCCCAAACACTAACTGATGCAGAACTTCTTGCAATCATACTAGGTAGCGGTGTTAGAGGGCAGCATGCCATAGCGTATGCATGTGGTTTATTGAACCAATATGGGGGTTTGTCTAACCTATTGAATGCTCGTTCTGATCAACTGATTAAAACCTATGGGTTGGGCCAAGCCAAAGTATCGGCCATCGTGGCGATTAAAGAGTTATGCGTTCGCGCAGCACTGGAACAAATCAAAGTCGGAGAACTTATGGGTCAACCCGAGCAAGTTCGTTCTTTTTGCCGCCACAAGCTTGCACACTTAAAGGTCGAACATTGCATAGCTATTTATTTAAATGCTCAGAATCGTTTTATTACCATCGAAGAAGTCTCACACGGCACCCTGACACAAACCTCAATATACCCAAGAGAAATTGTGAAGTCTGCCCTTCAACATCATGCCAGTGCCTTAATACTAGCCCACAACCACCCATCGGGCTCGATTCAACCAAGCCAAGCTGATATTCATTTGACGGTACAACTTAAAAAAGCCTTGTATTTGATTGATGTGCAGTTACACGATCATTTAATTGTTTCAGGACAATTTGTGTCTTCTATGGCTGAAATGGGGCATCTTTGACCTGTTTGCAAAGACCAAACCCATAATTTTTCCACCTAAAAGTATTGAACAAACGAAAAGCTCGTCTTTACCTTATCGGTAAATCAAAGGTGAGGTTGTTTAATGAACAACCTCACCTTTCAAAC
>CALBMZ010000076.1 GCA_937896225.1 uncultured Alcaligenaceae bacterium
AATCATTTAAAAAAATTTCAACTGCTTAATTAACAACGTTAAATCTCACATGACTAAAACCCCAAACGTATTAATCATTATGGCAGACCAGTTGGCCGCAAGTGCGCTGCCAGCTTATGGTCACAAAGTCGTACAAACACCACATCTGGATCAATTTGCAAAAACAGCGGCAGTATTTGACAGCGCTTACTGTAACTTCCCAATTTGTTCGCCTTCAAGGGCATCAATGATGTCTGGTCGCCTACCTCATAGTATTGAAGCTTGGGACAATGCAGCTGAATTTTCTGCCTCTATTCCAACCTTTGCGCACTACCTCAGCGCTGCAGGTTACTGTACCATTTTGAGTGGCAAGATGCACTTTGTTGGCCCTGATCAGTTGCATGGCTTCACTGAACGTCTGACCACAGATATTTACCCTTCCGACTTTTCATGGACACCTGATTGGCGAAAGGGCCCTAAACATCGGCCAACTGGTGTGAGTATGCGTCCAGTATTAGAGGCAGGGCCTTGTGTAAGAAGCCTACAAATTGATTATGACGATGAAGTGCTTTATCACGGTACTCAAAAAATTTATGATCTTGCACGTTCACAAGATCAAGGCCCTTTTTGTCTCACGGTCGCTTTCTCTCACCCTCACCCGCCTTTCGTAACAGGGCAGGCCCATTGGGATCGTTATAAGACAGAAGACATTGACGACCCTGTCGTCGAGCCTATTCCTTTTGACGAGATGGATGAGCATAGCCGTTGGCTTCATATTGCTCACGCACAAAATATTTATGACGTCAGCCCTGCTCAAGTGCGACGTGCCCGCCACGCCTATTATGCGATGACCAGTTACATTGATGACAACGTAGGACACTTACTTGCGACATTAAAAGAAACAGGCCTTGATCAAAATACAGTTGTTATTTTTTGCTCTGACCATGGTGAAATGCTTGGCGAGCGAGGCATGTGGTTTAAGCAGACATTTTTTGAGGGTTCAGTTCGTATTCCGTTAATGGTTTCATGGCCAGGCCATATCAAGCCACAGCGCGTGGCTGCGCACGTATCACTTGTTGATTTATTGCCTACTTTGCTTGATTTGGCCGCACCTGCTGGCGAGGTTGAACCTGTAGAAGCCCTAGACGGGCAGAGCTGGTTGCCACTTTTAACAGGTCAAGATAAAGGTTTAGAGCGTATTGTCATATCGGAATACAGCTCTGAGGGTGTTTGCGCTGCTTCACGCATGGTTCGTCAAGGTGATTGGAAATATATTTTCACGTATAAGTTACCGCCCATGCTTTTTAATCTTAAAGATGATCCTTATGAATTAAAAAACTTAGCTGGCGACGCTAAATTCAGTGAAGTTGAGAAAATATTAAATGTTTTAGCACTTAAAAATTGGGAACCCTCAGCTATACATGATCGAATTTTAGCAAGTCAAAAGAGGCGTTTGTTTTTATCAGAGATTCCAAAAAAGACTGGAAAACCATTGAACTGGGATTTTCAGACTAATAGTCACGACTCGCAACGCTTCATTCGTGGTGGAGGGCATGCAGGGCCAACATCAGTCAAAGCAAAAGCAAGATTTCCTTTTGTTACGCCTGCCTTGCCTGACCACGATGAATGAGCTCTTAATTGAAGAAGCGGGTAATTTGAATGAAGATTTTTCAAAGAAAATTCCTTATTTAGAGTTCATCTTGACTAAGCTGCAAGCTTTTGTCTTTCGGTGCCCAATAGACACACCAGTCGTGACTGCATTTGGCGTAATGAATAGTCGGTCTGCAGTTTTTGTTCGAGTTGAAGATAAAGAGGGTCACGTCGGTTGGGGTGAGGTGTGGTGTAACTACCCGACTGTTGGGGCAGAACATCGCGCCTTGCTTATTCAATCTGTGTTTGTCCCCTTGTTGTTAGGTCAACCCTTTGTATCACCACTTGAGGCTTTTAATAAACTAACTTGCATGACTGCCATCTTGGGTATTCAGTCGGCAGAGCAGGGGCCTTTGGCACAATGTATCGCAGGCATAGATATTGCACTTTGGGACATGACAGCTCGCCGTGCTGAGTTACCTTTGTGGAAGCTACTCGGGGGCGAGTCATCGCTTATTAATGTTTACGCCAGTGGTTTGAATCCAGATGAGCCAGAAAAGCTCGCAGCCTTGAGTTTATTTCAAGGCCATCGTGCATTTAAACTAAAAGTGGGTTTTGGGCATGAACGTGACATGGCAAACTTGAGGGCTTTGCGCAATGTCGTGGGTGACCTACCGTTAATGGCAGATGCGAATCAAAGTTGGACTCTTGATAAGGCTGTTGAAATGGCAGAACGGTTTGAGACTTTCAAGCTTGATTGGCTAGAAGAGCCGATTCGAGCAGACAGACCATGGAGCGAGTTTAAGTATCTTGCTACGCACACCTCAATCGGTCTGG
>CALBMZ010000077.1 GCA_937896225.1 uncultured Alcaligenaceae bacterium
AATATGTCAAAATTTGTCGTTTTTTTGGGAATCTATGTACATTGAACCTACCCTCACCACTTTAAATGCCTTGAGCCCATTAGATGGTCGATACGCTTCAAGAACGTATTCTTTGCGCCCCTTTTTGTCTGAGGCGGGGTTTATGTCTCACCGTGTTGAAGTTGAAATTGCTTGGTTGGTGGCATTGGCAGATCATTGTCACCCTGAATTAACACCGTTCACAGATCGGGCTCAAAAGCGCTTACAGTTGATTGTGTCAAATTTTACTGAGGCTGATGCGGCTGCAATTAAAGATATCGAACGCACCACCAATCATGATGTGAAAGCCGTAGAGTATTGGTTAAAAGCCCAAGTTAAAGATGATGTTGAGTTATCAAAGGCAGCCGAGTTTATTCACTTTGCCTGCACGTCTGAAGATATTAACAATACTTCGCATGCATTAATGTTGACGCGCGCGCGCGACCAAGTGATGGTGCCAGCCTTGCGTGAAATTGAGCAAATACTGACAAAACTTGCACATCATTATGCCGATCAACCCTTGTTATCTCGAACGCATGGTCAACCCGCGACGCCTACGACTATGGGAAAAGAGTTCGCTAATGTGGCGCTTCGCTTGCGAGGCGCGATCATAGCCATTGAAGCCGTTGTGCCATTGGCCAAATTAAATGGTGCAACCGGTAACTACAATGCACACTTAAGCGCCTACCCTGAGATTGACTGGCCTAGGTTTTCAAGTGACGTTCTAGGTCATTTAGGCTTAAAGCAAAACACCCACACCATTCAAATCGAACCTCACGATTGGATGTCTGCTTTGTTTGACGCTTATGCACGAGCCAACACCATTTTGATTGACTTCAGTCGCGATGTTTGGGGTTACATTTCTTTAGGTTATTTTAAGCAACGGTTACGTGAAGGTGAAGTCGGTTCGTCCACTATGCCGCACAAAGTTAACCCAATTGACTTTGAAAATGCCGAAGGTAACTTTGGCTTGGCCAATGCCATGTTGCGTCATTTATCTGAAAAACTGCCTATTTCACGTTGGCAACGCGACCTCACTGACTCAACCGTTCTAAGAAATCTCGGTGTGGCATTGGGCTACAGTCAAGTGGCGTTTGATTCATTGCTGCGCGGCATCAATAAATTAGAAATAAACACCGACGCAATTGATCAAGACATTGATCAATGTTGGGAGATTTTGGCTGAGCCGGTGCAAACTGTTATGCGACGCTATGGTTTGCCTCAACCTTACGAGCAATTAAAAGCTTTAACGCGGGGTAAAGGTATCACCCCAGAGGCGTTGGCGACATTTATTGGCGGTTTAGATTTGCCAGTTGACGCCAAAAACAGGCTGCTTAACTTAACACCAAGAACGTACGTTGGTTTAGCTGCGACGTTGGCAAAAGATATGGGCCAAAAAAATTAAATCTTTGAAAACGTAGGGCTACGTTACACTAAAGTTATATTTAGATATTCAATCTAAACATACAGGAGCTTTCTATGAATAAGACCTTTTTTGCTGCAGCAATTTTTTTGATTGCGGCACTTTGCACGCCCTTTGCCGCTCAAGCACAGTTTGCCAAAGGTGAAGATGCGATTAAGTATCGGCAATCTGCCTTACAGCTTATGGGTTCGCATTTCGGTCGTATGCAACCTGTCATGAAAGGTCAGATTCCCTACGACAAAGCCGCCATTGCAGCGAACATTGCTATCCTAAACGAAGTGTCTAAGTTACCTTGGGCAGCTTTTGGTGCTGGAACAGAGGGTGGTGACGCCAAAGATGACATCTGGCTTGACCCAGAAGGTTTCAAAAAAGCACAAGACAAGCTCACCATTTCATTGAAAGCCTTAACTGCCGCATCAGATGCCGGAAATTTTGATAATTTACGGGTCGCATACGGTGAAGTGGGCGCAAGCTGTAAAGCCTGCCATAAGGCATTTCGTAAAGACAATTAAATCGTTGCGATAACCGGTGCATGGTCTGAAGGTTGCTCGTTGCCTCGCGGGCCTACGTCAATGACGCATGCCGTGCACCGGGGTACAAGGGGTTGACTCAATAAGATGTGGTCAATACGAAGCCCAGCATTTCGTTTAAAGCCATTTAAACGATAGTCCCACCAGCTAAACGATTTTGGCTGTTGCTCAAATAGTCTAAATGTGTCGGTCAAGCCTAAGTCTAAAAGCGCCTTGAGTGCGGAACGCTCGGGTTCTGAAACCAACACCTGCCCAGCCCACTTTTGAGGGTTGTGTACGTCTTCATCAGACGGGGCGATATTGTAATCACCTAAAATAGCGAGCTCAGGGTAGCGTTCTATTTCATTTTTTAACCATGAGGTTAAAGCTTGGTACCAATTAAGTTTGTATTGGTATTTATCACTATCGATTGACTGACCATTGGGGCAGTATGCGCTGATCAACCTCACGGTTGAGCCGTCAGTTGAGTCACCCAGTGGGTATGTGGCCGCAATGATGCGTTGCTGTGGGTCTTCAAAGCCAGGAATATTTCTCACAACATCTTGCCCAGCCTGCTTAGAAATAATGGCAACACCGTTGTATGTTTTTTGACCGGCCCAAACGGCTTGGTATCCCTGCTCATTAAAAGCGTCGATGGGAAACTTATCTTGGTCGACTTTTAGTTCTTGTAAACACAGTGCATCGACTTGGCTGGTTGCTAACCAGTCTAAGACTTGCGGAAGACGAACTTTGATTGAATTGACGTTCCAGGTGGCTATTTTCATAAAAAGGCGTGGTCTTTTAGCACAAAAGTTAAAAAAAGTTAAAAATACTGAATTCACTTGACATTTTTGTTTGACTTCTGGTCTTCCAGACCAGTAAACTTAAGTAGCAAGATTTTCAAGTGTAATGGCTTTAGTTTCATATCGGTCACCATAGCGGTACCAGAAGTGCTTTTCCTTCCTTGATCGTCGTGCAGTTTGGGCAGAGTCCCGTATTTTTTTATTTTCAAGGAAGTTTGTCATGGCAACAGGTATCGTTAAGTGGTTCAATTCAGAAAAAGGCTATGGTTTCATTATGCCTGATGGCGGTGGCAAAGATTTGTTTGCTCACTACTCAGAAATCAAAGCTGAAGGGTACAAAACTCTTCAAGAAAATCAAAAGGTCAGTTTTGAAATTGGTCAGGGCGCAAAAGGTCCTAGCGCTACCAATATTCAAATGATCTAAGTC
>CALBMZ010000078.1 GCA_937896225.1 uncultured Alcaligenaceae bacterium
AGTTGTAATTCAGCCATAAAGAGGGGTGTGAGATCTCGGTCTGATACCCCCCTGCATTGCCATAAACAGTCTGCGAAAAGCCTAACGTGCCATTGGGCTTAAAGTCGCCATTAACTTCCTTAGCAAACGATTGCCCAAAGACAAACAGGCTAAGCAGTATAAATAAAAGCTTAAGTTTCATAAGAAGTCTGTTCAGCGATGTAACGTTTAGATGAAGCCTGTATGGTGTGAAAGGAATCATTCATAATTTGTAAATTTTTATGCTGAACGTCATGACAAGAAATTCCTATGATGAACATAACACGTCAATTTGATCTGGGTCAAAAAAATCAGGCAACATTCATTTTGCACTGATCATTTAGATGCTTTGGATAAGGTTGCTTTACTGCGCAGAGGCAATATTGCTTGCTTGTTGCGTAACGGTCAATTTGGCGATTGGCGTCAGAGCTCGTATCACTGGCATATAATATTCAGTATTTATTATTAAATATTGAATTTAAATATTTTGGAACATTCAAGGAAGTCATATGCTTAAGCTTAAGTATGCGTTACCGTTTATTTTTTTCACAGCTTGGGCCCAAGCACAACCCTTGCCTCAAGGGTCTTTTGCATTAGTTAACGGACAAGCGCTGAGTGATGCGTTGCTTGACTTGAATATACAAGCCAATATAGCAAGGGGGCAAACTGATTCGCCGCAACTTCGTCAAGTATTGCAAAGCGAATTAATTGGAAGAGAAGTCTTGGCCCAAGAGTCAAAGAAACTTAACTTAGATCAAACACCAAATGCGCAAGCTGCTTTAAGTCAAATGCAACAAAATTTTCTAACTGGTTTATTGCTTGAAAATTTTGCTCGAAAAAACCCGGTAACGGAAGCACAGATTAAAGCTGACTACGAAATTTTCAAAAAAGAAATGACCAATGCTAAAGAATATAAGTTAAGTATCATCACCGTAGCGAGTCAAAAGCGCGCACAAGAAATGATTGATGAGCTTCAAAAAAAGCGAAACAAAAACTCTTTTTCCACATTAGCTAAAGCTGAATCAATTGACCCCAGCAAAAATAACGGGGGTGAGCTAGATTGGTTACTTAGGCAGCAAATTCAACCCGCTGTTGGCAATGTGGTCGCTAACTTAAGCAAAGGTAGTCTCTCAGCCGTACCCATTCAAACCCAAGCCGGTTGGATTGTAGTGCAACTCGATGATGTGCGTACCTTCTCAATACCAACAATGAAAGATATTGAGCCCCAATTACGTGATGCAGCGGCTAAAAAGGCATTAGCTGCATATGTTCAAGATTTAAGAGCAAAAGCTAAAGTTACTCAGTAATTTGATCGCTCAAATGAACGGATGCCTTTTTAATCAGCTGAGGGTTAATCATCAAGTTGTTGCGTTTTTTTTGCCTCTACCGGCCAAGAAAAACACAGTGTGCTTGATGAGTAAGTTCGTTTTTGCCACCTAGCTGTTTTGGGACAATACAAGACTTAATACATCTCGACCCCTAAGTGGTTAGTACCAAGTCAGCTACACTGACATTTTGGCCGACCTCAGCACCTTGAATGCCGCAGCAATGATCATCATTTTTAACAAACCCTATGGGGTGTTATCTCAGTTTACTGCTGACGGCTCTGCTAACCGAACGCTTTCAGAGTTCGGTTTTCCGAAGGGGGTTTATGCGATTGGGCGTTTAGATGCTGACTCAGAGGGCATGTTGTTGCTCAGCGATGAACCGGGGCTTAATACTCAGTTGCTAGACCCTAAACATGCCCACACACGCTGTTATTGGGCCCAGGTCGAGAACATTCCAACCCCTGAAGCGCTCGAGCAGTTATCAAGCGGTGTGCTGATTAAAGACTATACGACGATGCCCGCACGCGCCTGGATGCTTGATCCGCAGCCTAATGTTTCAGCCCGTACGCCACCTATTCGCATTCGGTTGAGCATTCCAGATTGCTGGATAGGGTTAGAGCTTATTGAAGGCAAAAATCGTCAGGTTCGCAAAATGACGGCAGCGGTTGGGCATCCAACACTCAGATTGATACGTGTCAGTATGGGTACGTTACAGTTGGGTGACTTAGCACCTGGCAACTGGGTTGAACTGAGTTCGAACCAGCGTAATGACCTATTCTTTTGACTGGTAAACCCTCAGCCATCACCTGATCAAACTGCGCCACCAAATAAGGAAACCCTATGACGCAACCAACCGCTCAAGAAATCATCGAATCACTTGAACTCACGCCACACCCTGAAGGTGGGTTTTACCGAGAAATGTACCGATCTAATAAGACAATTTCAGCAGATCACTTAGAGGGTGTCCGAAGCGCGTACACAAGCATTTACTTTTTGTTAGATCAGGGTAGCTTTTCTGCTTGGCATCGTGTTGGGTCTGATGAAACTTGGTTGTTTCATGCCGGCGGTGAGATCGATTTTTATCAATTCGATTTAGATGGCAATATCATTCATAACAAAATCGGCCCAAAGGCCAATGTATATCAATTTACAGTGCAAGCAGGCCGATGGTTTGCTGCCAAACCCGCTGAGCCAGATGCATTTTGCTTCGTCAGTTGCCTGGTTGCACCCGGTTTTGAATTCAGTGATTTTGAATTGGCCAATAGAGCAGACCTACTTCGTTCGCATGGCAAGACAGATCAACACGTTGAGTTAATTACAACATTAACGCGGTACCTATTCGACTGATAGGCACCTCATGATTGAAGAGGACTAAAGTCTTTAGCCAACCTACCCTAACCACTCGTCAAATAATCGAGCCTGCCATTAACTGAGCCTTTAAATTATTTCCCGTTCTCGGCTATTTGCTCTCGGCTATTTTTTCTTTAAAAACCACTTGCATGCGCTCATGGCTCAAACTAATTGAGATAGCCAAGTAAAAGATAATCAAACTGGCTAGTGCACTCATGCCCATGATAGGTAAAAACGATATTTGATTTGAGCCACCCAACTCAGTGGGGCCAACTTGTGCCAGCACCCAAAGACTTGCAAAATAGGGTAACAAAAACCATGCTGTGCCAAATTGATAGTTTTGCCAAGTGCCTTTTTGCCAAATAAAGTAATGCACGGCGTGCACCAAAACAATGACACCGATGAGGCCAAATATAAAATCTAATGTTGCCGCACCAGCCCACAAAATGACCCAGTTTGAACATATGAACGCCATTGGAGCCAAAAAAGAAGCCCCAGCCAACTTGAAAGGGCGTTTTGCATCGGGTAAAGCACGACGAAGACAAATGAGCAAAATTGGGCCAATGCCGTATGACAAAACAGTAATGGAAGAAATGTAGCCGACCATTTTTTGCCAAGACGGGAAAGGTAGGAAAAACATGAGCCCCACCACATAGGTGGCAATCAGCGCCACCCATGGCGTACCACGCTTATTCAGTCGAGCAAAAAGTTGTGGCAGCATTTTGTTTTGAGCGCTTGCCATGACAACTCGAGAAGTTGTAGTCGTGTAGATTAAACCACATGCACCTGGAGACACGATTGCATCAGCATACAAAATGGTGGCCCACCACGTTGCGCCGATGGTCATAGAAATTGCAGCTAAGGGCCCTGCAATGCCCTTGAAATGAAGCTGAGCCCAACCTTCTTTATCGAGCGTAGCTGGATCGATGGCGACCACAAATGAAAATTGTAATAGCACGTAAATTACCGTTCCAATTAACACCGTACCTACAATAGAAATCGGCACATCGCGATGCGGGTTTGAGCTTTCACCCGCTAAGTCTATGGCTTGCCTAAAACCAAATAGACTAAAAAACACACCACCTGTAGCAATAGCTGTGAAAACGCCCTCAGCCCCACCCTTTGGTATGGGGGCAGAAAAATTCTCTGGGTGCCATGAATAAGTCATGAGAACAATAGCCGTCACAATAGGCACGGCAATCTTCCAGATCGTCACCCATGAGTTGACCGACAGTACCGTTCGAATCATTAGAAAGTTCAAAGCTACCATCACGCCAAGAACGATCGTAGCCACGCCAAAACCTTTTGCCGTCAAAACCCCACCACTACCTTCTGTTAAGCCTGGTAGATATGCACTTGCGTAACTGACAATGGCCATCGCCTCAATCGGTGCAATAGCGATATAAGCCAAAATAAGAATCCAGCCCCAAATAAAGCCAACCAGTGAACCGTGGCTGACATAACTCATATGCACTAAAGCGCCGGAAAGGGGGAAAAGTGTTGCCAGCTCAGCAAATACCAAGGCGATTAACAACACCACTACGCCGCCTATCAACCAAGACCATAAACTCAAGGGGCCTGCCTGAGTAGCCGTTTCAAGCGGGCCAAAAAGCCAACCAGAACCAATCATGCCGCCCACGCCGGCAAATAAGAGACCAAAAAGACCGACGTCTTTTTTAAGTTTGCTTCCTGTTTGTAGATTGGTCATATGTGTAATACCAGCACTGCCATGAAATAACCCTATTAATCACTGCAAATGTAACAGCATAAAAACCTATTTTCTTGCAGACCCTTGCAAAAATTTGCACTCGATTTACAAATGATATGTGAAACAAAATTAAATCTTAAGTTGCCGAGTTCGCACTCAGGTATGCTGACAAAATTATATAAACTCAGAATTAAGGGGAACCAAACGTGACTGACGTCAGCTCAGAAATTATTTTTCATGCCTACCCACAATCACCTGTTGCTGAAAAAGTAAGGGTAGCTTTTGGTATCAAAGGGCTTGCATGGCGTAGCGTAGAAATTCCTCGCCTGCCACCCAAGCCGATGTTGACAGCACTCACGGGCGGTTACCGCCGCACACCTGTGATGCAAATTGGCGCTGATATTTATTGCGATAGTCAGTGCATCATTCGCGAACTTGAACGCCGCTACCCTTCCCCTACCTTTATGCCCACATCAGAATTCGGGCTCATGTGGTGCCTGAGCCGTTGGACTGATGGCGCGTTGTTCGATCAAACCGTTAGGCACATATTGGGTTCCGCTGGAGACAAGTTAGACAAAGATTTCGCAGAAGATCGTGGGCGCTTGTATCTGGGCGAAAATTGGGCCGAAGCATTAAAACAAGCACATGCTGACCTGCCACACCTTGTCGCACAATTTCGTGCGCCCCTGTCATGGCTCAATGCCCAAATGGCTGATGGCCGCGCGTTTCTGTTGGGCTCACAGCCAGCTGCAATTGATGCACAGATTTATTTTGTGGTTTGGTTCTTGCGCGGTCGTTGGGCTGACGGCCCTGCCTTTCTATCAGCATTTCCAGAATTGATGCGCTGGGAAGAGAACGTTCGTGCAATTGGCCATGGCAGCTCAAGCGCGTTGACCCCTGAGGAAGCCATCATCATTGCACGTGACCTAGAGCCAATCGCTCAGACAGGCGTAGCCCCGCACGAACCGCAAGGCCTCGAAGTTGGTATGCCCGTCTCGGTTAGCCCCGACGTTAACGGTGGCGAACAACCCGTTACCGGAACCGTCAGATTTGCCAATGCAGACACTATCGTGATTGACCGTCATACCGATGAAGTGGGTAACGTTTGTGTTCATTTTCCAAGAGCTGGTTACCGAGTGGAGGTTTTATGATTGATTTATACACCTGGACAACGCCTAACGGACGCAAAGTCTCGATTCTGCTTGAAGAGCTGGGTATTCCTTATACCGTTCATACTATAGACATCACAAAAGATGAGCAATTCGCCCCTGATTTTTTAAAAATCTCACCCAACAACCGTATTCCTGCAATCGTTGATCACGAAACTGGGATTCATATGATGGAAACGGGCGCGATCATGATGTACCTCGCTGACAAATACAAAAGATTTCAATGCGAAGGCAATGAATATTGGCGTATGGTCGAATGGTTAATGTGGCAAATGGGTGGCTTGGGACCGATGTTGGGACAAACACACCATTTTGTAAAATATAACAAAGGTAAATCAGAATACGCTGAGCAACGCTATGGGGCTGAAGCGAAGCGTTTGTATGGTGTACTCAATAGGCGTTTAGAAGGTCGCGATTACATTGCGGGAACTAACCGCGGTGAATACACGATTGCAGACATGGCGTGTTGGCCATGGGTGTCTAGATTTGAATGGCAAGAAATTGATTTAGACCATTTTCCAAACGTAAAAGATTGGTACCTAAGAATTGCTGCGCGACCTGCTGTGCAAGCGGGGTATTCTGTACCAAAATTTACAACTGACGTACCCATGCCAGCCCTAAACTAAAAACATGTCACTAAATACATAAAACCATGATCTAAGCTTCACACCCGACTTTTTAATGGTCGTGGGCTGGGGTGGAGAAATGTATGCCACTGCGGCAGTGTTTGTGATCGTACCAGGGAGCCCTTCATTTTTTTGTATGAAGTGAGTTGCTATATTTGCGTCAATTGAAATTACCGAAGTTTCGCTAAAAGCTCATCAAACAAAGCTTGATAGGCTAATGCGGCGGTTCCCGTAGCAGAGGTATGAATGACAGGTTGAAGATAAACACCCATTTTTTCGATGTCTGAGTTAAATGGAATGTAATTCGTCAAAAACTGCTTTGGGTATTGTTTAACCAGATCGACAATAGTCTCTGAATGCAGTGCTTTGATTGTTTGAACCATAGAGAAAAAAGGTTTTATCTTTTGAGTGTCTAAACCATGCTCTTGAAAAAATTCCATTAACTGTACAAAGGTTCGTTGTGATAGTGGCGTTGGAATCACAGGCACTAAAATGGCATCTGCCACTTTAAAAATACTTTCTGAAAGCGTCGATATATTGGGTGAACAATCAAGTATAACGATGTCATAGTCGTCTTTAATGGTCTTGAGTGTTTTCTTAATGCGCGTATCGCTGTTGCGTATGTCTTTTAGAAATATGTCAAAGTCGCGGAACGACATATTCGCAGGCAAGATATCTAGATTTACAAAATCACTTTCGCGTATAGACTTAACAAAGCGCTCTTTATCATTCAAAAAACGATTAACGTCTAACTTTTTAGCCGGCTTGACTTGAAAGTAAAACGTTGACGCACCTTGCGGGTCAAGATCACAAAGAAGCGTTCGCTGACCGTTCGCAGCGAACGAATACGCCATATTTACCGCCGTCGCTGTTTTACCCACACCCCCTTTATTTGAGTAGCACGCAATAATTTTCATAAGCTAGATCACCCTATTTCGTATTGTTTAGTTCAAATGATACTTGAACATACAAAACCGTCATTATGGGTCATACAAGACTCGTCAGTTTATGGTGAGCCTTGGTCAACATAAACTTGGTGTCGCCATGGTCTAGCTGCACAAAGTCCATACGATACAAAGTACCTTCAAGCAGTACAGCTTCTGCCTGATAAAAGCGAGCTGATTTTTAAACATATGAAAAAATGAATAAAACTTAATCTGGCGAACCAGTTAAGACCCGCCACTTAAATTTTTTTATTTCCGTATTCAATCTACTTCAAATGAAGAACGTGCTTCCAAGTACCATCAGATAGATGAGTTGTTTCCATCCAACCACTAGCATTGGCATACTTGCCAGTACCTCCTGTTACGGCTCGTACCGTTGACACGTCTGCTTTGAGAGTCTCACTTGCACTTGAATATTGAGCAATACCTTGAATCACAATTTGCTCTTGGGTTGTTGAGCCAAAAGAAAATGTGGCAGCATTCATTCGATATTCATCCATGTTTGACTGATTAACACCAGTCGTTGTCATAATCCAGTCGACCGTAATCTTGTCACCACCAATTGTTTGGGCAGCAAATTGAAAAATTCGTACATCACCAGGAGATGGGCCTGGCAAACCATTGTCAATTAATGTAGGCGCTGCAAGAGCCGGGTGAACAACTGTTAATGTTTCCGCTGCTTGAGCGGCCATCGTAATAAATGAAATCAAAACAACTAAAAAATATTTATGTAATCGCATGGTGTTTCCTTATTAATTAATTTGTAAACTTAACGTAGGGTTACAGCCCATTCCTTGCAAAAGCTTGCAAGGAATGGAGCAAAGCAATGAGTACAATGTTGAAAATAGATGATAGATCATAAATAAAGTTGTACATTTAAAGTTGTATATTTATTTACTCATTTTCTTCACTTCTCAAAGGAAAACAAATGGAAACAATCAACTTTAATCCTGGTGAAATCATTATTACTGAAGGTGAAGAAGGCAACGCTGCGTTCTTAATTAAAAGTGGTTCAGTTGAAGTTAGCGTTGGCGAAGGGAAAAAAGCTAAAGCTGTTGCAACACTAAAAGAGGGTGACGTATTTGGTGAAATGAGTTTGTTAGAACCCGGTCTTCGCTCTGCGACAGTCAAGGCCGTGACCCATACCGAGTGTATTGTTACGTCTTATGATGATTTCATGTCATCGATTCAAGAGAACCCTGAACAAGCAATCAAGTTCATGAAAACGCTCGTTTTAAGATTACGTCAAATGAACCAAGTCATGGGCGATATGGACCCTAAAAAGCGTCGTATTCGTGACATGTTTCAAGATTGGCAGCATTCAAATGCACTCGCCGCTGAAGCAGAAGCTCAGCGTTGGAAAAATCTTTCAGCTGAAGAAAGAGAAACTGAGATGAATACAGTTTTTAACCAGTACGGTATATTTTAAAAAGGTAACTTCACTTGCTTTTGGCTTGGCTCAAATGTTATTCGACCCATTCATATGAAAACACCGTTACTCATCATCACCGCTTTAGAGTCGGAACTCAAACAATCTGACTTACCCTCAGATGTGAAAATTGTCTTTACAGGCTTAGGTAAAATTAATGCCCTGTTAAGCACTGTCCATGCCATTCAAACATATGAGCCAAAACTGATTATTAATTTTGGCACGGTGGGTAAAATTAACCCTGAACTAAACGGTTTGTTAAGTATTCATAAAGTGATTCAACGAGACATGGCTGCTGAGCCCTTAGCGCCAAGAGGCATAACCCCATTTTGCCCGCGCCCATATGAATATTTTTCAGTTGCGGGTGAACACGTTTGCGGCACGGGCGATAGTTTTGTGACTGAGAATGACCCATGGTTGCACGAACAAAAAGTTGATGTGGTTGACATGGAATTGTTTGCTATTGCTTCAGCAGCCTTTGTCTATAACATTCCTTGGCATTCTTTTAAATACATTAGCGACGATGCCAATGAAGATTCAGGCGATCAATGGAAAGAGACCATGCACCATGGTCATGATCTGTACATGCAGAAGCTCAGTCAGTTTGTATAAAAATTTAACTTTACTCAACGTTTTATTCTGAAGACGAACCACTATTTCCTACTAAAGGTTTAATTGCCTTTTTTGAGCTTCGACTGCACCTAGAACGATAGCTGAGTCACTACTAAATATTGTATTTTTCAAAAAACCCTTACGACCCTCTTGGGTTCCAATGAAATCACCTATAGATAAAGCGTTTTTTTTCCATTCTTTGGCTAATGCCAGCCCAAGGCCAGGGCCAAATTCTTCACTAACGCTAATCATGATGTCTGATTCATTGAGTAGCACAACAGCCCAATCAATATTCCAAGAAAATTGCACACCCGCAATACGGTTATGGTTTTCTTTAACCAACAAAAAGTCAGATAACAAAATTACATGTTGAATACGTTCAACCCATTTGATGGGAATATCGTGCTCTTGTAAATAGGGGTGTAATGCGTTAAAAGATAACTGCTCAATCTCTGAGGAGAACTGGTTGACTCGCCCAGTGTGATTGAGGTCGTGGGTTAATGCGATGAGAATGAGGGCTGCTGGCCATGTTGAATCTTCAGGTTGACAGCGTTCACTTTCAATCGCAATTTGAAGCGTAAGCGTGGTGAGCACGCATGCAAAATGCAGACGATTGTGATACTGAGGCTCATACTTTTTGAAATTAGAGTTGCAGTCAGCTTCTATTTGCACAGCAACCTGTTGCGCCACAGCTAACAATTTCACACTCGTTTGAGTCTGCCCTTGTTCATTTAACTTTAAAAAGTTAATACATGATTCTATTAAAGCGGGCAGGCCAACCCAACCTGTTTGCCAAGCATGAAACAAAAAACGAAGTGAATCATCTAAACATAATCGCCAGTCGCCCAAACGACGATCTAAGTATAAAGGCTGCACCTTTATATTAGAACTGACCTGTTTTAAGTCTGAATCATTTTGCATGTATCAATATACCGCTGAATAGTTTTGCATGAAGCAGTTTTTTAAGGCTCAGACTGCAGACCCAATAGTTCGTAGACCTCAATTGTTGATTTACGCCCTTTTACCGTTATTTCGTCAAGCCTTCTTAAGGTTAATTTTTCTCCAGCTTCTCGCACTACGGCTTTACTGACGCAAATACGGGTACCCAGCTCTTTATTAGCGCCCTCTAAACGTGCCGCTATATTGACGCCATCGCCCATAACTGTGTAAGACATACGCTCCGCAGAGCCAATATTACCAACCAGAACCACATCTGAATGAATTCCAATACGAACCTTAAGTGGCGGCAAACCTTGGCTTTCCCACTCTTGATTGACTACGTCCATTCGCTCTTGAATCTTTAATGCCGCAGCACATGCTCGGTATGTATGATCTTCTAGGGTGTTCGGTGCCCCCCAAAAAGCCATAACGCCATCACCAATAAACTTATCAACCGTACCCATCTCTTCGTTGATGCACCTTGTCGATATTTCTAAATATTTTGAAACACGCAACAACAATTGTTGTGAAGGGCTATTTTCACTTAATGTTGAAAACGATTCTAAGTCGCAAAACATAATTGTTAAAAATCTACTGTGGCCACCTAATTCAAGCTTTTGGTTTGAGTTTAAAAGACCACGCACCAAGTCTACTGGTACAAAAGCAGCAAAAGCGGAAATTGCCTTTCTCATACTCTCAATTGAATGCGTCAACCGATCAATTTCAAAAAAGAAAGATTTTGGTAGCGGTTTTTCATCTAAAACTTGAAGCTGTTCAATTCGATCTACTTGAATCGCAAGTTGTTCAAGTGGGCGAGCGATTCGCACAGACATGAGGTAAATAGCAAACAGTTGAGCGACCAGTGCGAAAATCCCAATCCCAACAATAAATCGATTGTTATCAATAATTGCAGTTAGGAAGTCATGCGTGGGTGCAATACTTAACACGCGCCAATTGACAGACACTTTAAGGTTCACTTGACTTAAACTAGCTATGTAGGTCGTTTCGCCGTCACGGCTCTTAAAGGCAAACTGGCCCAGGAAATTATTTGAGGGCAATGAGAGAAAGGCTCGCCTAGGAAGCTCACTATCTAAGTCGTTGACTGAAATTTGTTCATCAATTGTTTTATTATTCGTATGAATGCTCTCTGATGACGAGACAACATTCATATTCTCATCAACTATTAAGCTGATTGCATTTTTACTGATACGATTGCCGATTAAAAACTCTTGAATGGCATCAAGTGATATATCCATAGCGGCAACCGCCACAACTCGTTCATTCACAATAACTGGGGTTGCAAAAGTTAGCTCACTATGCCCGGTGAGAGCATCGATGATTGGACCATAAATGATAGATTTTCTTTCTTTAAGGGCTTTCTGATACCAAGGTCGTGCGAGAGGGTTGTAGGTATTTTTTGAATTAAACCGACCAAACTCTTTTTGTTGATCATCTTTAAAAAAAATCATATCGAAATTGGCTTTTCCTGCTTGACGCTTAAAGTCTATGTAAGCGAATTGAGCGTCTTCAGGTACTGCCTGATTAAATAACGTAGTGACTGCTGTTCCACGGTATATCGCTCGAATTGATTTGTCTTCAAAACCAATATACGAACTCAACATGCTAGGCGAGTGTTCAAGATGCGTTTTTAATTGGGGCCAAGAACGATCACTTTTGAAAAACTCAATATCGTGTTCAGCTAGCGTGGCTATGCTTCGAGTCAATGAAATAGCAGGGTCAAATTTGTACTGCACTTCACGTACAACTTGATTATTAAAGCGCTCAACCATCTCTTCGGTCGTTTTAACAATCTCTTTAGTTGTTGTCGTGTAAGTTACGACAACAATTAAGGCGAGAAACGGTAAGGCTAAAGCCGTAAACAAGAAGACCATACTAGGCCTTAGCCTAAATCGACTGTTAAGTAGTTTTATAAACATGTGAAAGCTTACCTCTGTTTTCCTGGATCATATAATCAGATGAAACAAACGAATCATAAATCATTGACTAGGGAGGGTCTCTAAA
>CALBMZ010000079.1 GCA_937896225.1 uncultured Alcaligenaceae bacterium
ATGGCACGTTAGGCTTTTCGCAGACTGTTTATGGCAATTCAGGGGGGTATCAGACCGAGATCTCACACCCCTCTTTATGGCTGAATTACAACTTTTCACCAACATGGAATCTTGATCTTCAGTGGGATCGAACTTGGGGGCTTTTTGACTATACCGGTGCACCTAATCAACAGTATGGCTATTATTCTCAACCAACAGGAACCATCACATACGATTACGGCAATCTAGGCGATTCAAAAATTAACTGGAGCTCATCACTTATGTTTGAGAACCAAGACAATATGTTGGGCCTATCAACTAATTACATTTACGCCCAGACTGCTTTTGATTTTTCGCAATATCTGCCTAAAACTGACATGATTAAAGCCAGTCAGTTTGCCGTTTCACCTCAATATGTTTACAGTTGGAATTCGACCGGACCGGGCGGCCAAGCCAACACTGCGGGCTTGGCTTTGTTGACTGAATGGGAACTACCTGCAAATTTTTCACTCGTCGTGAATGCCTATACATTTAAAGAGTGGTACACGGGCGCATTTCAAATCTCTGGGGCGGATCAAATTTATAGTAACGCCCAATATTTTGTTGCGCTTGCTTGGCTTAAATATAATAAAACCCTTTTAAAGTTTGATGAAAACACCTCACTCGGTTTCAATTTCATTGGGGGTTTAGATCCCTACATGTCATCAAATCGCAACGCCTCTTGGGAGCCGTTCATTGCCAGTAACGCACAGTATGAGTGGCTTGGCCCTACCGTTCAAAGTAGCTACTACAAAAACACGTACATCTTGTTTGCCTTACCCCAACTGAAGCTAAGCTACAAAATTGATGAGAAGGTCACAGTAGATCTATTTCTTCAAGTCAAGTACTCTAACCAAGTCTGGGGCGCCTCTGAAGGTGGCTTCAGCTTTATGCCGCAGGGTGGAGTGAGTGTGACGTACAATTTTTAGTCGATACCGTGCTGATCTCGAAGAGAACCCTCGAAATGTATTTTATGCTGCGGGCACCATCGGTTGCTTAACGATTGGGTTTTTCGCTTACCGCGGGTTAAATATATTAGCTCATCCGGACACAAGTTTGGTTTGGCTCCGCTTGGTGGAGGTTTCCCCAGCCCATAAATTTCGGGCCACGATAGTTCGCAAATGAAAACGAATGAAAACTTTTAAGCCAGCCACGATTTGCATAGCCTCGTGCTTCGGACTTTCTGAGCTTGATCACTGTTAACCCTCTGTAGATGAATAATTGAATGCTTATCGCCATTCATGGTTGCCGAGTTCGTAAAACCGCCAAACACGATTGCGGCGTAATCGATGAGCAGGACATTAAATGGGCAATACGTTAACCGAAACCTGACCCTCTTTCCAAATAATATAGCTTGATTCTTGAACCTCAACCCAATGATCTAAATGATCATCGAATGGCTCTGATGCTATTGTGCTTACATGACCTGCCTTGAGCGGAATCTCATGGGTATCGGGCGTGCCATAAAAAAGGCTAGGCGAATTATTGTCGGTTGAATGACGAAAGGCCCAGATTGATTTTCCGTCACTTAAGGCAGCAGTTAGTCTGAGCGGATCGGCTGATTCATGCCTCTCTAATATTTCCCCCACTTTTTTTAATGCAAGCGTCATTCCTTTAATGGGGTCATCTGTTAAGCCCAGGGTTAAGGCAAGCAAAAACAAGGCCTCACTGTCTGTGGTGCCTTGTCTGTGGTTATAGAATTCTTTTGAAATGTGCGACTCAATTTCTCTTCGATGAATTTGCCAGTCGCCAATGTGACCGTTATGCATAAAACTCCAATTCTCAAACGCATAAGGGTGACAATTCATACGCGAAACGCTGGTGCCGGTCGTGGCACGCACATGAGCAAAAAATAATTTGCTCTTAACGTGTTTGCATAAGTCCCTTAAGTTTTCATCGTTCCAGGCTGGCAAGGTGTCTTTAAAGAGACCTGGTGAATCACGTTCTCCGTACCATGCCACACCAAAACCATCACCATTCGTAACAAAATTTGATCTGGTTGCTTTTAGACTTTGCGAAATAAGGGAATTTTTTTGAAGAAATAAAAGGTTTTCAAGATAAACCTCATCTCCGGCGTAAGCCATCCATCGACACATTTTGCCCCCAAAAGAAATCACTAGGAAATTTATATTAACCTTCAAATTGAAAAAAACACCCTCATGAACTGTCCAACTTTTGAGGGGCGGTTCATGAGAGTGGTTTCAAGCTTGCAGACGAGTCGTAACAGCGATGCCTTCTGATTCGACCGAATGGCCAGGTCTAATAAATGCGAAATCAATCGAGTTATGTGTGCTACAGAACAGTTCTCTTGAAATAAAAGCAATAAGATGATCCATAGGGGGTGGTCAAGCAGACATGAGAGGATGCGACATGTAAGCCAATTTTTCTGCTTTCCAACTTACAGTTATTAATCGCCAAATCTTCACCCCTTTTTATTTTGTTAAAGCCCTGTTCAGTGTTCTAAAAAACAAGAAGTAGAACGTCATTAACTTCATTTGATCTTGTCTGAACAAAAGGGCTCAACCAAAGGAATAAAAGATGCTCAAGTATCTTGGAATCTATTTTTCGTTTTTAATATCTCTCATAGTGGTCGATATGATTTGGCTTTTGGTTATTGCAAAAACAATGTATCGAGACAGTATGGGCGATTTGATGGCTGATGAACCTAAACTCGCAGCTGGCATAGCCTTTTATGTGCTGTATGCAATAGGTGTCTGTATTTTTGTGCTCATGCCTGCAATCAACAAACAGTCACGGTTTGATGCTGTCTTGTATGGTGCCCTTTTCGGCTTTTTTTGTTACATGACGTTCGATCTGACCAACTTGTCAGTCATACGCAACTTTCCAACACAATTAGCTTTCATCGATATTGCTTGGGGCAGCTTTGCAACGGCTGTAGTCTCTGGCTTTATTTACTGGGTCGCTAATAAAATACCTTAAGACCATTTCAAATATTTTGAATCGTTCAAAAAAAAGGTCGTCTCTGAAACGGTCTTTCAACACGACGTTTGTCACTCAACTGCTTAGCAACTATGTTATTTGTGTTACAAAGTTCTAACCCTTAATAAAATACCTTAAGCTATATTACTTATTTTCATTAATAATAAAAAAAATATTGAGAGATAACCGTGATTTATGCGAATACAAATACTGACGCATTTGGCTACCTACCTCAATTAGCCACGTTTTATGGTGAAGCCTGCGTACCTACATCTACTACCAATGCGCTGACCTACCTGGTAAATCTGCCAGGCTCGACAATTAGTGATTTTGCGCCATTGGCTGATTACTCTGCTTGGGCGAGCACTCGTGACGAGATTGGACAAAATTATTACCATACGGGTACAAGTGGTACTCTCCCTGCATTCGCAATCGAGGGCATAAGTGATTATTTAACATATTATGAAATAAGAAACCTTGTATCGATTTCAGCCATAGGTTCTTCGAAGTTAGATGGTAAAAATATAGCGGGCTGGGGATTGCCTGCTAGTGACACTCCTGGAGACACCTACCCCGCAGCTCCACTTGCCGCTGCTTATAGCGGTATATTTACAGAAACTCCTGTATCAGGTGAATATTTAAGGGCTTCGATACTGCGCAATGAGGCCATTGTAGTTGGTGGTTTTTATACCAGTGGCGATGTAGGGCAAGGGCATGGTATTGTTATTGTGGGTCTAGATTGGACTGACATTAATGGAAATGGGCGAATTGATAAATCTGAAAACGCAACCATTACAATACTCGATCCATTAGATCCTGCGCAAGAATATTCGGTAGAGTTTGGTACCCAACTTAGTAGTAGTGGTTCTAATTCTGACTTTACCAATGGAATTCCAAATTTCCCAGATGCAGTGGATGCTCTAGATGCTGTCACCGGCACTATCGGACCAACATTTAAAACAGGGACAATATATGAAGAAGGCAATGGGTTCCTGGTATTCAATTACAATCAATACTCTTTAGGTATAGCAAACGGACTATTAGTTCAAAGTGCCGGAGATAGCTCTAATTCCGACGTCCCACTTGATACAGATATGCAACTCATGCTGGCAATGGCACTTGGGGTTTCCGGCTTACCTGACAGTATCGATACAATCATTTCAGAAGGAATGCCTACCGGCACTTTCGTCTTTGATGGCAACGTCTTTGGCGATCATACCCTAGAAGGAAAACTTTATACCACTGAAGAGTCAGACTACCAAAATAACTTGATGTTTTATATAATTGAATCTGACAATGGGGCTATTTATGATTCCAC
>CALBMZ010000080.1 GCA_937896225.1 uncultured Alcaligenaceae bacterium
ACATAACAACCTACTGCGCTAACCGGTATGTGTTTGTGACCCAAAATAATTCCAGGCTGGGTTTCAACCTCGAGTGGCAACATGGTTGCTTTTTGATGTTGGGCAAAATTTCTGATTTGTTTTTGTGCAAATTCAATATCTGCAATCGCTTGTGAATTCAGTGACTCAATACATTGGTTTATTTGACCATCGTTTAAGCGAAAAGAGCTAGGTGACCAATTGTCAAATTTAAGCGAAAGTTTACGCACAGCCACGTCGCCATTGGTTCTAATGTCTTCAATGATTTGACTAACCAAATCTGAAACTTTCTTAGTATCTGAACGAACAGATTCTAATGACCTGCCCGTTTTTAATTTTTTAATCATAGGGAATACTATCCTTTTCGAATGCGATTGTTGACAAGTTGATTCAATAGTGTGTATCTTAACAATAATTTTGCATACGTTTGCAAATTTTCCAGGAGACTTAAATGAAATTATTAAAAAAATTAATCATAACGACAAGCATCGCCGCATTAGGCCTAACCGCTGTGCAAGCGCAGGAACGTATCGCCTTTGGTGCCACCAATTCTCAATCAGCACACTACGCTTACTTTGCAGCTTTGGCCAAAGTCGTTAATACCCAATACCCTGAACTTCAAATTTCAGTCGTTGAAACTGGCGCCACAGTAGACAACTTGAAAAGAATGGCACGCGATCAAGTCGATGCAGGGTTAATTACAACCAGCACTTTATTTCAAGCTTACAACGGTCAGGGTAAATTTGTTGACTCACCGATTAAATCAAAATTGCTTTTCAACTATTCTTTAGCACCACAAAACATCGTCGTACGTATGGACTCTGATGTTAAAGCACTCAATGAGATTACTGGCAAGCGCTTCGGTCCAGGTATGCGCGGATCTTCAACAGAAGCCACTTCTGAAGCTGTGTTTAAAGTTTTAGGTATTAAGCCTGAGTATGTCAGAGGCACAAATGCTGAATTAGCGTCAGCAATTAAAGATAAGCGTTCGATTGGTTTTGTAAAGTCTGCCGTAGGCGTCAAGTTTGATGCGCTCACACTCGACATTTCTACTTTTACACCCTTGACTGTTTTGGGCTTATCACCTGACCAGACAGATCTCGTTAAAAAGAATTTGCCTGAATTGTCAATTATCAAAATGCCTGGAGGCAAACAAGAAAATACAGGGCCTTATGTTACTTTTGGCTTCATGATTGGTGTGGGTGCTAAGCCAGGCATGTCAAATGAAATGGCATATAAGATCGTAAAAGCTGCCATGGAAGATAAGGTAATTCAACAAGCCGCGTTTCCTCAAATCAAAGGCGAAGATCTTATTCAATTGACGATTGATTATGCCACAAGCCCCATTCACCCAGGCGCCATTAAATACTTTGAAGAAGTCGGTTACAAAGTACCAGCCAATCTAAGATAATGATTAACAATACCCCCCAACTCCCTGTCAATAATCGCCAGAAACTTATTTCAATTTCTGCTGGTGCATTAAGTTTATTTATTTTTTACACATCTTTTTTTGGATCTTTTGAAACTCTAATTCAAAGATCTCTGTTTGTGTTTGCAGTCACGTTGCTCGGCATTTTAATGTTTCCATCAAAATGGGGACGTTGGGGGTTATTTTTAGATATCTTAGGTTTAAGTGCTGTAGGCATTACATCTGCCTATGTCATCATTCAATTTGAAGCAATCATGAATGACTTACCGCTTGCGTCTGATGTTGACAAGCTCATGATGCTGTCTACGCTTGCTATGCTATTAGTACTTTCAAGGCGCATATCTAGCGCAGTGTTTCCGTTAATCGTATTGGCTTCTCTTTTATATGCTTTTTTTGGAAATTTAATTCCAGGCTCACTGGGGCACAAAGGGTTCGATCTAAGCTATGTGACTGAAGTTTTGTTACTTAGTGACAAAGGGTTTTGGGGCATGCTGGTAGGCGTTGCATCAACCACACTGGCTGCATTTGTTTTATTTGGCGCACTGTTATTGCACACAGGCGCTGGTGAGGCTTTCTTTCACTTGTCATCTAAAGTAGCCAGTCGTTCTCAGGGTGGTGCTGCAAAAGTAGCGACGCTCGCAAGCGCTTTCTTTGGCACCATTAGCGGTTCAACTGTCGCCAATGTAGCCACAACAGGTAACTTCACAATTCCTCTTATGAAGCGGTTGGGCTACCCCTCCACCTTTGCAGGTGGAGTTGAGGCCGTTGCATCAACGGGTGGGCAACTTATGCCGCCCATTATGGGGACAGCAGCTTTTGTTATGGCAGAATTACTCGGTGCTAATTACTGGAGCATTGTGATTGCAGCTACTTTACCTGCGCTGGCATTCTACGTCGCGATTTTAGTTTCAGTGCACCTAAGTAGCCGAAGACTTAACATTATTGAGAAGATCGAATCAGCCGAGCAAGCTGGCTTTCCTCAAAAAATGCGTTTCATTGACTTCACACCGATCATCGCTGGCTTTGGTGGCATTATCTTTGGCGTGGTGAATGGTAATTCAATTGACTTCACTGCTTGTCTCGGCATGCTTGGTATCATTGTTGCCTTCATCGTCGCCTCAATAATTAAAGGTCTTAGTTTTAGAGCGATTTTTGCTCAACTGCTGGCAGCGTTAGTTGATGGTGGCAAAGGTGTTGTAACGGTTGGTATTTTATTAATTGCTGCACAGGTTTTCGTTGCCATGCTTAACCTTACTGGGTTAGGCGTCACAGTATCGAATTTTGTTCTCAACATAGCTGGTGGTAATACTGCGGTCGTTATTGTTGTGATGGCTTTTATTTGTCTAATAGCGGGTATGGGTTTACCTACATCAGCTGCTTATGTATTAGTCGCAGCAGTCTTTGCTCCTGCACTTATATCTAAGCAATTAGACCCTATGGCTGTACATTTATTTGTTCTCTACTTTGCGTGCCTATCTGTCATCACTCCACCTGTATGTGTGGGCTCATTTGTCGCAGCAACTATAGCAAAATGTTCATGGGTTGGCTTATCACTATGGGCTATGCGACTTGGCGCAGGTTGTTATTTCATACCCTTTTTATTCTTTGCTTACCCAGGTCTTTTACTAAACGGTGACGCTTTTGATATATTTAATGGCATATTGGCTGGTTTAGTGATCGCCTTTGCTGTTCCAAAAGTTTTAATAGAATTCCCTACCGGTGTGAACCGCTCTTTGCTGGTTTGGGCTATTGCTCTTATGGCAGTTTTCACCTTATTTGAAACCCATCTTTGGGGTTCATTATCTGGCGTAGCATTAACACTCATAGCCTATTTAATTAGCGGCCATAAATCTACCCTCACCTCAGCCACAAAACGTTTCACATAATCATGAAAAACTTAAAGTCTTTAATCCAAAATAATGAATTTTTTCTTGGGTTGTTTTATAAAACGCCCTCATCGGTTGTGGCTGAGGTGTTGTCACAAACTGATTTAGATGTCATCGTGCTTGACACTGAACACGCACCTTTTGATCGACTATCAGCTGATCAATGTATTTCTATTTTTAGATTAGCTGGTAAACCCGTTTTGGCTAGACCCCCATCAACTAACCCAGAGTACATACAATACTTACTAGACTCTGGTGCAACGGGCATACTCGCCCCACACATAAATAGTGTTGAACGTGCTAAAGATTTAGTCGATGCCTGTTTGTACGGTAAGGGTCGACGTGGTTACTCAGGCAGCACTCGTGCAGCTCAGTTTGGTAAGTTAAAAATGGAAGAGTACATCAACTACGTTAATCAAAATGTTGTCATAATAGCCATGATTGAAGACTTAGACGCTATTGACAAATTAGATGATATTTTTCAGGTTGAAGGGATTGATGCATTCTTCATCGGCAGGGCAGACCTCGCTGCATCAATGGGTGAGAC
>CALBMZ010000081.1 GCA_937896225.1 uncultured Alcaligenaceae bacterium
AAATTAACAGCGAGAGATCCGAGCCAAGCCCCTTGGACTGAAGCTGAAAGTGATGAACAATTTCGAGCTTGGACATTACGTTGTATGGAAGTGTACGCAGCACAAATTGATCGAATGGACCAAGGCATTGGTAAAATAATTGCTTCACTTGAAAAGAATCATTTATTTGACAATACCGTTATTATATTTTTATCTGACAATGGGGCTTGTGCAGAAGACATTCCTGAGGGCGTTACCTTAGATGAACTCGTTAATAAATTAATGATTGCTCGTGAAAACACCCGTGAGGGTGATCCCGTATTCATTGGCAACGATGTCAATCGCATGCCAGGCCCAGAGAATACATACCAAAGTTATGGCACAGCTTGGGCCAACCTTTCAAACACCCCCTTTCGTCTCTATAAACATTGGATTCATGAGGGTGGCATTTCAACACCTCTCATCATTCATTGGACAGCAGGCATTGCAGAGCAAGGTGGCATTCGACATTCCCCAGGTTACCTGCCAGATATCATGGCAACTATATTAGACATAACAGGTTGTCATTACCCAAATAAATTTAATGATCATGCCATTGAACCGCTTGCTGGACAAACGCTTAAACCTGTTTTTCTTAAAGACCAAATTGAACGTTCACCTATGTTTTGGGAACATGAAGGGAATGCTGCGGTACGCATTGGCAATTGGAAATTAGTTAAGCGTTACCCATTAAATTGGGAGCTTTATGATATGGAATCTGACCGTACTGAACTACATGATCTAGCTCAAAAACATCCTGAGCGTGTTGTTGAAATGGCGCATCAATACGATGCATGGGCTGTGCGCTGTGGTGTCATTCCGCGTGAAAAAATACTTGCGCTTATGAATACACAAGGCGTTACTCGAGCCTTTTGGGAAAAGGACGATACATCATTTCAAGGCAATTAAAGGTTTATTTAAATGAAAAAACATTGTTGTACACCACACAAAATACAACAACACTGCACCAGCCTGAACAGTACTCAAACTTTAAGTCAGTCAAAATTAGAAAACGTTAAAGAGAGCGCTTTTGCGTCTCGAAGCTGGTGCCATATACCCTCGGGTGACTTTACGATGGGTAATGATGATGTTGATGCCATTCCAGGAGATGACGAAGGCCCGACCCATAACGTTACCTTAGATGCCTACCGTATTGCAGCAACAACCGTCACCAACTCAGAATTTTCAGCATTTATTCGTGCTACACAGTACGTCACTGAAGCAGAAAGATTCGGCAGTTCATTTGTTTTTTATTTGCAAGTTTCAATAGAGGAAAGAAATAAACACCGTCAGTTTATTTCAGAGCTACCCTGGTGGCTGTCTGTACCATTCGCTTCCTGGCAACGACCTGAAGGCTCTGGCTCTCACATTCATGATCGCCCCAATCACCCCGTCGTTCATATTTCATGGCACGATGCCATGGCCTACTGCCAATGGTCTGGCACATCGTTACCCTCGGAGGAACAATGGGAGCGTGCTGCCAGAGGGGGGTTAAATCGCCAAAGATTCGCATGGGGCAACGAGTTAACCGACATGAATGGTTTGCCCCGTTGCAATATATTTCGAGGTGTTTTTCCACACTCACCTGAACAAGATTGGCAACCCGCCCCCAATGAAGCTGATCAGGGTGCACCAAACGGATTTGGCTTGTTTAATGTTTGCGGAAATGTATGGGAATGGTGCACAGGCGCTTTACTTGGCGGCAATCAACCCTTACGAGGGGGTTCGTATTTATGCCACGACTCATATTGCAACCGATATCGCGTTGCAGCTAGAAACTCAAACACAGCATCTACTTCAGCAAGCAATATCGGCTTTCGAGTTATTTCATTGAATTGACTATCTTTTTAACTGCTATAGGTCTTAGATTCGCTTCTTTAAGTCAAATCAGAAACAAAAGAAGCCAAGGTATCGTCAGGCAAAGTTGAAACGTGCATGGGGTACTCTTTATGGTCAGAACCCACCATCATTTGTGCACCTGCTTTCAGCGATTTTTTCATATCAGGCGTCAACTCGAAACGCAAAAAATGCACCGCAGATGTTTTGGTTTCAGTTGAACGCTCAAGGTCTTCATCAGCAATCGCGTAAACACGGGCTTGCCCCTCAACTTGAATAAAAATTTTATGCTCAATACCCACCAAACGTCTGAGGGCATCTTTACGGTCTTGCTCGTTTGAGTACTCAATCATCATGGTGGCTTTAAAATTTGAGCCATCGGGTACAAGCGGGTCGTAAGCGGCGATTTCGTCGTTGATACTTTCATCATCAAACAACTTTTCAACACGCATCATTTCTTGAATTTGATAACGCATCAACAATTCGTTTTCAAAAATCAAGTTTAAATTGTCACCCAACGAAACCGTGCGCTTGCGGCGCTCTTCAATTGCCAACTTACGTAACTCTGGGCGAGCCTTATGATAAGCCTCTAGGGTCATTAAACTGTCGCGCTTTATTTTGGTCATAGTAGCCTCTGTATTTATAAACCGTATGCTTTCGCAATGAGTGTAATAGGGTGAGCCATTTCAGCTTCTTTCAAACCATTTTCTTGCATACCTTGGGCAATGTGGTGGCCCGCCAACTGACAATCAGAGCTGATATAGTCTGGTGTGTTGTTGGCCATCGCTTTGAACACGGGTTTACCGATTTTCATTGCTGTATCGTGAAACTCTTTTTTAACACCCCAAGTACCCGAGTGACCCGAACAACGTTCTACAACATTCACTTCTGTGCCGGGCACAAGTTTGAGCATTTCAGACGTTTTTCTACCCACGTTTTGTACGCGTGAGTGACACGGTATGTGGTAACTCACATGACCGAGTGATTTGGTAAAGTCAGTTTTAAGCAAACCATCTTTATTACGCCCAATGAAATATTCAAAAGGGTCCCACATGGCGTCTTTCACCAACTGTGTATCGGCATCGTCAGGGAACATTAACGGCAGCTCTTGCTTAAACATCAAGGTACAGGACGGTATGGGCGTCACAATTGCGTAACCTTCTTTGGCCAACTTTGCGAGCTTAGGAATGTTCTTTTCTTTGTTGGCTGCAACTGACTCTAAATCGCCCAACTCAAGTTTAGGCATGCCACAGCAGGCTTCTTTTTGAACCACAACATAAGGTATTTCGTTGTGATTCAACACTTTAATTAAATCTTGGCCGATACCTGGCTCATTGTAATTAATGTAGCAAGTGGCGTAAATGGCGACTTTACCAGGCGTACGATCGCCATTACGCTCGGGCCATTTAGCTGATGATTCAGCCAACTGTGGAAAGGTTTTGGGTGCGTATTCTGGAATCCATGCTTTTTTGTCAACACCGAGGGTCGCTTCTAAAGCGCCACGCATAAGGCCAGTTTTGTTCACGGCATTCATGGCTTCGGTCACAATCGGTATGCCTGCAAATTTACCCATGGTGTCAGTTGATGACAACACTTTATCGCGTAAAGAGGCATTACCTTTTTTGAATTCAACCGCCTTGGCACGCAACATTAAATGCGGGAAATCTAAATTCCAAGGGTGGGGTGGCACGTAAGGGCACTTTGTCATGTAGCAGACGTCGCACAAGAAACACTGCTCAACGACCGTATTGTATTTAGCCTTGTCGATGCCATGCACTTCGCCATCTTCAGTTTCATCAACCAAATCAAACAAAGTTGGAAACGAACCACAAAGAGAAACACAGCGACGACAGCCGTGGCAAATATCAAATGCCCGCTCCATCTCAGCGTGAAGTTTGTCTTCGTCGTAAAAGTCAGGGTTAAGCCAATCAATTGCGTGGCGGGTAGGTGCCTCGAGGTTGCCTTCACTTGTCGACATAATGTTCTTCCTTTCGAGCCATCACAAAATTAGGTTAATTAAGAAAAAAATGCGCCCTGCACAATCGCACAGGACGCCCACCTAGTTAGTTAGGTAGTTACTGATTACGCGACAAACGCGTCAAGCGCCTTTTGATAGCGATTAGCGTGTGAACGCTCGGCTTTTGCCAAGGTTTCAAACCAATCAGCGATCTCGTCAAAACCTTCTTCACGTGCTGTCTTAGCCATACCAGGGTACATATCGGTGTACTCATGGGTTTCGCCAGCGACAGCTGATTTCAAGTTGTCGATGGTTGGGCCAATGGGCATACCAGTTGCTGGGTCGCCTGATTGCTCGAGAAACTCGAGGTGACCGTGCGCGTGACCGGTTTCACCTTCTGCTGTTGAGCGGAACAATGCTGCGACGTCATTTTGACCTTCGATGTCAGCTTTGTTCGCGAAGTATAGATAACGGCGGTTAGCTTGTGATTCACCAGCGAACGCGTCTTTTAGACAGTTTTCAGTCTTAGAACCTTTGAGTTGCATACAGCCTCCTTGTGAAAAGCAAAATATCGGGATCATAGTAGGCAGTGTGACCAATCATTGTTAACCATGCACTTCTATTCCCGTGGATAAATTTTAGGTGGATTTTGCCAAGAGATAAAATACTATTTTTCAACTAGCCTAATAGTTAAAAGCAATGGCTTTATGAATGAGAATTATTATTATTAATCGATACTGATTTTACTTATTCTCTTACAACGGCCTCTATGCTTCTCATTCTTAATGCAATACTTGCTGCTACCTGAGCATAAACTCATTTGCAAACAGGGTGTTCGCCATTGGGTACAACTAAAGTTCTAGGTTTTCCCTCAATTTGAATATTTACAATATGAAAAGGCACACCATAGGCCAACGCCAAGTTAGGTTCCGATAAAACCGTGGCCGTGGCGCCCTCACTTAACACCTGTCCATCACCCAACAACACCAAACGATCGCACCATTGCGCCGCTATATTTAAATCGTGAAGCACCAACAAGACGCCCACATTTAAGGTTTTCACCATATTTTGGCAAATTGCGAGTAATTGCTGTTGGTGCAAAGGGTCTAGGTTAGCCAGCGGTTCGTCTAGTAACAACCAACCCTGACCTTGCTCATGAATGCTCGCATAGCATTGCGCCAAAGTGCGTGCGATATGAACCCGTTGCAATTGCCCGCCTGACAAGTGCATTAAGGGTTTGGAAGACCAAGCTGGGTCAATGGCCACCTGATTTAGGGCTTGCAGAGACATCTCGTTTGCTGTGGCGTGCGATAAATCGGGAAACGCAAAAAAACCCAATTCAATTAGTTGCCCGACCGTCATGTTAAAAGTGTGGCCAAGTTGCTGGGGCAAAACCGCCCTCTTTTGTGCCAAAACGGCAGGCCCGTACTTATAGAGTGGCTGACCATCGAGCAAAACCTGCCCCATTTGCGGCTTCATATCGCCCGCCAAAACTGACAGCAATGACGACTTTCCCGCCCCATTGGCACCCAACATACCAATAACCGTGCCGCGTTGCAGTCGCAAATCGACCCCACCCAATACAGCTTGCGTGTGATAGCCTAAACTAAGGCTTGAAACCTCAAATGTCATGCGATTGACCTTTTACAGCCCCAAAAAATCGTAAAATTTAAATAGTGTATTTCATACGCCATTCAACTGTTACAGGCGCTTCTATTATGACCCCTTTCAAGACGCTTAAACTCATTGACCGTGCACCAGGTGTGTGTCAGATCACCATGGCTCGGCCAGATGTTTTTAACGCCTTTGATGAAGTCATGATTGCCGAAATCACACAAGCTTTCAAACTGGCAAATGATCGCAACGATGTTCGAGTCATTGTTTTAGCGGCTGAAGGCAAGCACTTCAGTGCAGGTGCTGACCTGCACTGGATGACGCGCGCCAGTCAAGCCAGTATTGAGTGGAATGTAGCCGACGCACGACGTCTGGCAAATATGCTTGACGGCATTGACACCTCAAACAAGCCTGTCGTTGCCCGCGTTCAAGGCGCAGCTTTAGGGGGTGGGTTTGGTTTGGTTTGTGCCTGCGACATAGCCATTGCCGCGTCAAATGCCAGCTTTGCAATGAGCGAAGTCAAGCTTGGCATATTGCCTGCAACCATAGGCCCTTACGTCATCAACGCCATCGGTAAACGACACGCCAGACACCTCGCCCTGACGGCTGAACGCATCAACGCGGAAACCGCTTTAAAAATGGCTTTGGTGCATGAAGTTGTCGAAACAGAGGGGCTTGATACACGTGATGCACTTATTTCGCTAGACATAGCCGTTGACAGAACCGTAGCCGCTTTACTGGGCAACAGCCCCCAAGCTATGCTTGAAACCAAGCAACTGTTTGCTCAACTACACGTTGGTCCTGTCAACGAAGCAGTTCGCAACCTAACTGCTCAAACCATTAGTCGGGTGCGTGGCACCGCTGAAGCACGCGAAGGCTTTGATGCCTTTTTAAATAAGCGCCCCGCTAGTTGGAAAAAATCTTAAACCCATTCACCAAACGTTTTATGGGTTAAAACAGTTTCAACTTTAACTTTTATTGGGCACAAACCATCATGCGATTTGAAGAACTTCAGGCAGGTCAAATACATAAACCTGGCTCTTTTACGCTTACCCAACAAGAGATTCTCGATTTCGCCAAAGCCTATGACCCACAGTGGTTTCATACTGACCTTGAAGCTGCCGCAACCGGGCCTTATAACGGCTTGATTGCAAGTGGCTGGCATACCTGTAGCAAAGCCATGCGTTTGGTCGTTGATAACTTTTTGAAAGACTCTAACTCAGTTGGCTCACCCGGTTTGGCTTACTTAAAATGGCCTGCCCCCGTGCGGCCTGGCGATGTCATTGACACCGTCGTCACCATTAAAAAAGCGCGTACCTCAAGCAGCAAACCCGATGTGGGCATTTTAGTTTGTCAATGGCAAGCCTTTAACCAAGATGAAGTTGAAGTGCTTGATCTTGAGGCCACCATTTTCTTTGATTTAACGCTTTAATCACGCAAGCTTAAGTGCCATCTTTGCTGCATGGGCAATGCTCGCCGCATCGACATGAAAGAACTGGCGTAACGTCGCACGCGTATCGCTGCGACCAAAGCCATCGGTGCCCAACGATTCAAAAGATCGATCTGGTGGCATATAAGCCCGCACACTATCTGGCAACGCCCGCACATAGTCGGTTGCCGCAATAATGGGGCCTAAAGAGTTCGACATCAAAGCCGTTAAGTAAGGCTGAATGGGCGTTGTAGCTTTTGCCATGTTGATGGGGTTCCCCTTGACAACAGACGACCCAAACGTGCCGTGCTGAGCGCCCTCGCGAGCCAGTTCGCTCCAGCTGGTGATGCTATACACATCAACGCTTACACCTTGCTCGACCAACAGGTTTGCCGCTTTAATGACTTCCGTCAAAATCGCACCCGAACCCAATAAGGTGACGTTTTGCTTAGATTTTGGTGCTTCATAACGGGCAAAATGATAACCCCCCTGCAGTATTTGTTCGGCCTTGCCTTCTAATAAATCAGGCTGCGCATAGTTTTCATTCATCAACGTGATGTAATAAAAAACGTCTTTTTGTTCCACCATCATTTCACGCATACCCGCATCAACGATAACCGCCAATTCACCCGCAAATGCTGGGTCGTAGGCCTTGCAGTTGGGTATGGTGGCTGCCACCAAATGGCTGGTACCGTCTTGGTGCTGTAAGCCCTCACCGCCTAGCGTGGTGCGGCCCGACGTGGCACCCAATAAAAACCCACGCGAACGTTGGTCTGCTGCTGCCCAAATGGCATCACCGACCCGTTGAAAACCAAACATTGAGTAATAAATGTAGAAAGGCAACATCGCCAAACCATGCACGCTGTAACTGGTGGCAGCCGCTGTCCAACTTGCTAAGGCGCCTGCTTCACTTATGCCCTCTTCTAAAATTTGCCCCTCTAAGGCTTCTCGGTAAGACAAAACCGTGTCAATATCTTCCGGTGCATAATGCTGCCCCACGCTGCTGTAAATACCCACTTGTTTAAACAAGTTTGCCATACCAAAAGTGCGCGCCTCATCGGCCACTATGGGCACAATACGCGGGCCTAGCTCACTATCTTTAAGTAACGCACTCATCATGCGCACAAAAGCCATAGTGGTACTCATTTCTTTACTATTTGCTTGCAGAGCAAACTTTGCGTACTGATCAATAGCTGGAATGGGCACCTCGTCACAAACGGTTTCGCGCTTAGGCAATGGCCCCCCAAGCTGCTCGCGGTGAGACATCATGTATTGCATTTCTGGGCTATCAGCAGCGGGTTTGTAAAAGCTTAATTGTTTAGCTTGCTCATCGGACAACGGCAAATTAAAACGATTTCTAAACGCAATCAGGTCGTCTTCATCAAACTTTTTATGACTATGTGTGGTCATTTTGCCTTGCCCAGCCGCCCCCATGCCATACCCTTTTTTGGTTTGCGCCAAAATCACTGTGGGTTGGCCAGTGTGCTGGGCGGCGGCGGCATAAGCGGCATGAATCTTCACTAAATCATGGCCGCCGCGTTTTAAGCGATCAATTTGTTCATCCGTTAAACCTTGCGCTAAACGCTCGAGTTCAGGGTTTTGCCCGAAGAAATGTTCACGATTGAAGCGCCCATCTTTAGCCGCAAAGGTTTGCATTTGACCATCAACCGTTTGAGAAAATGCTTTGATCAATGCGTTGCTTGTGTCGCGTGCAAACAGACCGTCCCAGTCGCTTCCCCAAACCAGCTTGATCACATTCCAACCCGCGCCAGCGAAAAGCTTTTCTAGTTCATCGATGATGCGACCATTGCCACGCACGGGGCCATCTAAGCGTTGCAAATTGCAGTTCACCACCCAAACCAAATTGTCGAGTTTTTCACGGGCAGCCAATGTTAGTGCGCTCATGCTTTCAGGCTCGTCCATTTCGCCATCGCCAAATACACCCCACACTTTACGGGTGTCGCAATTTAACAATTGGCGATGCGTGAGGTAACGCATAAAGCGGGCATGATAGATTGAACTAATGGGGCCAATACCCATTGAGCCCGTGGGAAACTGCCAAAAATCGGGCATTAACCACGGGTGTGGGTAACTGCTTAAGCCACGTGCGCCTTTTTCGGGTGCAGTAATTTCTTTACGGTAATGCAGTAAATCAGCTTCACTTAAACGCCCTTCCAAGTATGCTCTGGCGTAAACGCCTGGCGCACTATGGGGCTGGAAAAACACCAAGTCACCGCCGTGATTTGCCGAACGACCATGAAAAAAATGATTGAAACCCGTTTCAAACAAATCAGCAGCGCTGGCATAACTGGCAATATGCCCACCGAGTTCACCATAAGCTTGATTGGCTTTCACCACCATGGCCAAAGCATTCCAACGCATCAACGAGGCCAAGCGCTCTTCAATTGCCAAATCACCGGGAAATGACGGCTGTTGATCAACCCCAATAGTGTTGACATAAGGAGTATTAAGAGTGGGCGTCCAGCCTAGGCGGTTTTGTCGTGCCAAAGCCACCATATCGTCAAGTATGAAGCGTGCCCGTTCGGCCCCTTCACGTTGCACCAAAGCCATGAGGGCCTCACGCCACTCGTGCGTCTCAGTGGGGTCAGTATCAACATGAGCTAGACCGTCAATGTTGTTCGAGGCAGTTGATACTGGGAAATGTGTGAAAGGGTGATCGGGTGTCATGGGGCGTGCTGCCTATTTGTAAAAATGTTGTGTATGACTAAGCATGCTATTGCTAAGAAACAACTCAAAACCTGCGGGCGACTTACCCAAGTATTTTGACTCATTTCAAGCAATATCTAACTCTTTATTTTACGTAAACCCAATCGGCACAGGGTTTCATAATGAGTCAGTTATGTTCGTTTTTCAGCATAAAATACCGTAAAATTACGATATAGAAGCATATTAAATAAGCGCAATGAACCTAGACTCTATTGACATAAAAATTTTAGAAGCCCTACAGGCTGATGCCAGCCTCTCAAATGTTGAGCTGGCCAAGCGCATTCACCTGTCGCCCTCACCATGCCTCGCTCGTGTTCGAGCGCTTGAAGAAAGCGGTTTGATTCGACAGTATGTTGCCTTACTTGACCCTAATTTACTTGGCTTGCAGCTTAATGTGTTTATTTCTATTAGCTTAAAGCAACAAAGTCGTGAGGCCTTACAAGCTTTTGAAGAACGCATCAGCGTTCGAGATGAAGTGATGGAATGCTATCTCATGACAGGCGATGCCGATTATTTAATTCGCGTGGCGGTGCCAGACATGCAAGCCCTCGAGGGGTTTATTCTTGAGCAATTGTCACCGATTGCACAAGTTGAAAAAATTCGTTCAAGCTTTGCTTTAAAACAGGTTCGCTACAAAACAGCCTTACCCCTCTCACGGCAACGAAACAACTTATAGTAGTTTACAAGTCTTGCCTAAAATGGGTTCTCAGTTGTAATGTACAGGCTAACTCATCACAAGTGACGATATGAACATGAACACGGTACGCCCCAACCCCGACGTAACCCTGTCTGATAAATACACCCTCTCAACCGGTCGGGTGTACATGACAGGCACACAAGCGCTTGTTCGCTTATTACTTGCTCAAAAAGCACGTGACGAAGCTAATGGGTTAAACACAGCTGGCTTTGTTTCAGGCTACAGAGGCTCACCTCTCGGCGCCGTTGATGTCGAGCTTTGGCGTGCACGCAAGCTAATTGAATCACATGGCATTACCTTTTCTCCCGGCTTAAACGAAGAGCTTGCCGCCACATCGGTTTGGGGTTCACAAATGGTTACGCTTGACCCCAACGCCACCGTCGATGGCGTCTTTGCCATGTGGTACGGCAAAGGCCCGGGGGTTGATCGCTCTGGCGACGTGTTTAAACACGGCAACGTTGCGGGGTGCTCGAAACATGGTGGCGTACTGCTGATTGCTGGCGACGATCATGCTTGCAAATCTTCAACGCTACCGCATCAAAGTGAACATGCCTTAATAGCCGCCATGATTCCCGTTATGAACCCGTCTGGGGTTAGAGAGTTTATTGAGTTTGGCTTACATGGCTATGCCATGTCACGTTATTCAGGTTGTTGGGTCGGTTTTAAATCTATTAGTGACACCATTGAATCAACCGCGTCTTTTGACATTGACCCCATGGCCGTTGAAATCAAGGTGCCCGATACTTACCCGATTCCACCTGATGGCTTCCACATGCGATGGCCTGACCCACCGCTTGAACAAGAAAACCGGCTGCAACGTGAGCGTATTTATGCGTTACTTGAGTATGTCAGACTAAACAAATTAAACCGTCAAGATTGGCATACGCCCCATGCCAAACTGGGCATTGTCACCACAGGCAAGAGCTATCTTGATGTGCGCGAAGCGCTTGAAATGATGGGAATCAGTGAACAGGTTGCGCAGTCTATAGGCATTCGTTTACTTAAGATTGGGGTGTCTTGGCCGCTCGAGCCTGACTGCATTCGTGAGTTTGCACAAGGCTTAGAGGAAATATTGGTAGTCGAAGAAAAACGCCAAATTATTGAATACCAAATTAAAGAACATTTATATAACGAACCGGAAGCCTCGCGCCCTCGCGTGGTGGGCAAGTATGACGAAAAGGGTGAATGGGTTAACGTGCCGCACGATGGCATTTTGTTGTCACCCAACGGTGAACTGACACCCGCCATCGTTGCCAGCGTGATCGCTGGGCGCATTGCTAAAGTATGTGGCGCAGAAACCTTAACCCATGGTGTGCACCCTTACTTAATTGAATGCCCAGCTGCCAAAGCCCTGGCCAACGGTGAAAAAGTACTGGCACAACGCATCCCTTATTTTTGTTCTGGGTGCCCACACAATACCTCAACCAAAGTGCCTGAGGGGTCGCGTGCCACAGCGGGTATTGGTTGCCACTACATGGTTCACTGGATGAACCGACGCACCGAAACATTCACTCAAATGGGCGGTGAAGGGGCTACCTGGATAGGGCAAGCCCCTTTCACCACAACCAAACATATTTTTGCCAATATTGGTGACGGCACTTATATGCATTCTGGCTCTTTAGCCATACGGGCTGCCAAAGCATCGGGCGTCAACATAACTTACAAAATATTGGTCAACGATGCCGTCGCCATGACAGGCGGCCAACCGGTTGAAGGTGCACTCACTGTGCCGCAAATTTTGCAGCAAATGGCTGCTGAAGGTATTGAGCATTTGTACTTGGTATCTGACGATCTTGCTTTGTACAAAGGTATGTCTGGCATACCGGCAGGCGTCACCATTCACCACCGCGATCAACTCGACGATGTACAAAAAGATGCCCGTGAAAAGAAAGGGGTTTCAGTTATTGTTTATGCACAAGTTTGTGCAGCCGAAAAGCGACGTCGTCGTAAACAAAAGAAACTCGTCGACCCTGCTCGACGCGTCATGATCAATGAGGCCGTATGTGAAGGCTGTGGCGATTGTGGTGTGCAATCGAACTGTGTCTCAATTGTGCCTCTTGAAACCCCACTGGGTCGTAAACGTGCAATTGATCAAAGCTCGTGCAACAAAGATTACTCCTGTATCAAAGGATTTTGCCCCAGTTTTGTAACGGTTGAAGGCGGCGTGTTAAAGAAACCAGAAGTTGCACAGGCTAAAGTGCCACATGACTTGCCTGAGCCAGCTCTCAACACCTTAGCGAAACCATATCATGTCGTGATTACTGGCGTGGGTGGCACAGGGGTGGTCACCATTGGCGCCCTACTCGGCATGGCCGCGCACATCGAAGGCATTGGTGTATTGGTGCTTGACATGGCTGGCCTAGCTCAAAAAGGGGGGGCCGTTACCTCTCACGTTAAATTTGCTCAATCACCAGTTGAGCTTTTTGCAGCTCGTATTGCCACTCGGCAAGCCGATGCGGTAATTGGTTGCGATTTAATGGTGGCCGCTGCGAAAGAAACGCTGAGTACACTTGAAGCCCAGCGCACCCAAATCGTTGTGAACACTGATGTATCACCCACCGGCGCCTTTACACAAGACCCAGATTGGCAGGCTACGCCCAGTGCCATGCTGGCAAAACTGACCGAACATGCGCAGTCTGTTGATGCCATCAATGCATCTGCTATAGCGACTGCATTGCTAGGTGATACCGTTGCCACCAATGTATTTATGATGGGTTTCGCTTGGCAAAAAGGGTTGTTGCCCATTCGAGAAGCTTCAATCATGCGTGCCATAGAAGTTAACGGTGTTGCAGTTGACATGAACAAAGCAGCTTTTGCATGGGGCCGACAAGCTGCACTTGATTTAAAGGTGGTGCAATCTGCTGCGGGAATGGTTACACGCGACAACGTCGTGATGCTACCCACCGTTACTCCCTCCCTTGAAAACTTGTTATCTGACCGCACCACTCGCCTAACTGATTATCAAGACGCGTCTTACGCCAATCAGTATGAGCAGTTTATAAGGGGCATTGCTTCCACAGAAAGCAAGCAAACCCAAGGTGACCGCTTTGCACGCGAAGTCGGTGTAAGCCTTTACAAACTGATGGCCTATAAAGACGAATATGAGGTCGCGCGTTTGTACATGGAATCAGGCTTTTTTGATCGTATTGCCAAACAATTTGAACCCGGTTACACCCTACAGTTTCATCTTGCCCCACCGTTATTTTCGAAGCGTGACAACCAGGGCCACTTGGTTAAACAACCTTTTGGGCCTTGGATTATTCACGCTTACCGTGCATTAGCGAAGCTTAAATTTTTGCGAGGTGGCCTGTTTGATCTATTTGGTTACAGCCAAGAGCGCAAAGATGAACGCCATGCGATTGAGCAGTTTAAAAAGTCAATGCTCAATGTTGCGTCTAAGTTAAATCAAGAAAACTTTGCAATAACCCTTGAGCTCGCCCGCTTGCCCCAAAAAATACGTGGCTTTGGCCATGTGAAAGAGCGCAATGCACGGGAAGCGCAGGAAACTGAAACACGTTTGTTGGCTTCACTAATGGCTGAACAAACTGAGTCGAACATGATTGAGGTACAAGCCCGTCGAACTGGTACGGTGGGTTGAATGTTTGAGGTTTATTTCACTACCTCTCTGGGGGATCAATGAGTAGCGCATCAATCCGTGCACTTAAAGGCTTGACGCGCTGCAAACCTTGAAATACTTTGAAACACCTTCCACTCTTTCTGAAATAGGTTTGAAACCCTCTTCGTTGCACAATGATTCTGTCTTCAACACACAGAAAGGAATGGCAACATGAACAAGCAAAATGAAACAACAGCCCCAAGCAAATCGAATCGCCGTATACGCTCTATTATTGCTGGGTTAATTATTGCTTCAGTAGCGGGTAGCGGCATAGCCTATGCATCGAAACATGACAGTGAAGGTTGCGGTAGAAAAGAAGGTAAAGAAACCAAACATGAAATGCGTGACAAGCAAAACATGTTGCCCCTTTCTAGCAAAGTGATTGATCAACTTCAGTTAAACGATACTCAAAAAATCGTTTTAAGTGAGGCACAAGCTGCTACACAAACCATGCGACAAGAGATGCGCACCAACATGCATGCTGCAAAAGAAGCCCGCAAGGGCGCCCTAAACTCAGACACCTTTGACCCCCGTGCATTATTTACACAACAAGATGCTATGGCAACCCAAGCACTCGCAGCACGTAAAACTGTGCAAAAACAATGGTTAACGTTTTGGGACGGTTTAACCGACCAGCAAAAAACGGTTGTCAGTCAATACATGCAGTCAAAGAAAGATTCACATAAAGATTCACATAAAGAGTCACGTAAGCATCAAGACAATTCTTAATACTCAATATACTAAAGCTTTACCTTCATTAGGTTATGTATGATTAGTTTAGATTCAATATTGGCAACATCACCTTGACCTGCAAGCCCCCACGGGGGCTTTGCAGTAAAGAAATGGTTCCACCGTGTGCCAACACAATTCCCCTCACCAGACTTAAGCCCAACCCCACACTACCCGTGCGAGTACGAGCGTTGTCTAGCCGTTCAAAGGGCTCAAAAGCCCGTTCAATATCATGGCTCGCAATGCCTTGGCCATGATCTGAAATGGTTAAAACCACCCAATCAGATTGCTGGCTATTTTCTGTTTTTTCCACATACAAGCAAACAGTAATCGGTGGTTCGCCATGCTCGAGTGCATTGTTGATTAAGTTTGACCAGATACGGTCGAGCGCCAACGTGTCAGCTAAAACCGTGACCGGCAACAAATCATTTTCACCCATTGAACTTTGATCAAGCATTTCAACTGGTTTGCCCAACTGTTGGTCATCGGTCACATGGTGCATGAGCCACTGATCTAAACGAACAGGTTTTAAATTCAACCTGTCAGCATCTTGACCGCGAATGAAGTCTAGAAACTGTTCAACCATGCGCTGCATATCTGCCAAGTCACGCTTTAAACCTGCTTTAAGTTCTTCGTCTTCCGTCATTTCAATACGCAGTGCCATACGCGATAAAGGACCCTTTAAGTCGTGTGGTAGGCCAGCTAGTAATGTACGTTGTGTTTGCTGAGACTGTTTTAACGCATGCAACATGGCGTTAAACCCTTCGCCCAGTTGGCGCAACTCTCTCGGCCCAGCAGGTTTGACAGGCTCTGGTTTACCTTGAGCAAGCTGTTGAGTGGCTTTGGCTAAACGCGCAATCGGTTCAGTGATACGCCACGAAAAGCCCATAGCTATCACCAACAAACCGAGCATGCTGACTAACCAACCGATAATCATATTATTCGTAACTGGGGGGTCAACGCGATCAAGTGGAATTTCTAACCATTGTCTCTCACCTAGAGAAACGTATAGTGTTGGTTTACCGTTGGCCATGATGGCGACTTGGCTTTTTTCACCCAGCGCTCGATTGATATCTTTAGACAGTCGGCGCAAACTTTCACGCACTTGCCTTGGCCCTGCAGGGGCTGATTGAAGACCTTTTAGCGATTGCAACCGTGCCTCTTTAGGCAAATGATGCTGGCGCAAACGCCACTCACCTTGCGAGGTCATTTGAACAAATGCCGCGCGCTGCTCGTCTGGCACAAACTGCATGGCAGACTGCAAGGTTCGAATACTGGTGACCAACATATTGACTGCAGCTGACTGAACATGATTACGCTGATGCCAAAAAATAGCGTACAACGTTAAACCTTGAGCTGCCACAACCGATATTAAAACCAGCCATAAAATGCGTGCGCGTAACGAAAGCGGAAAGAATGGAATTTTTTTCATGGTACGAACCGATACCCGACACCCCATACGGTTTGTATCCAACGAGGGGTTTTTAAATCGTCTTCAATTAATCTGCGCAATCGCGACACGGCGATATCAATCGTTCGGTCGGTGCGGTCGCCCACATCATCACGCGTGAGCATTAACAACCGTTCTCGTGACAGAGGCTTGCCAGCGTGCTGTATTAAGGCACCCAACAATTCAATTTCACCACCCGTTAATTTAATTATTTCACCCTTTCGGGTTAACTGACGCGCATCTTGATCAAATATGAAAGCGCCAAAATGATAGGGCCCCTTTGGCTTTAAGGCCGAAGGCCCGGCTTTGCGCCTAAGTACCGCTTCAATTCGAGCCAGTAATTCACGAGGGTCAAAGGGCTTGCCTATGTAATCGTCTGCACCCGATTCAAGCCCCATGATACGGTCAACCGACTCGTCTTTAGCTGTCAATAAAATAACCGGTACGTCTTCGCCCTGCTCACGCAATTCGCGACAGGCAGCCATACCCTCGCGGCCTGGCATCATGCGGTCAAGCACCACTAAATCAGGGGAAAAGCGTGTAATGTTTGCTTCTAAATCAACTGCACTGGCAGCCATGGTGGTGTTGTAACCATGCTTGGTGAGATAGGTTGAGAGCAACTGCCTAAGCTCTGGGTCATCGTCTACGACCAATATTTTCTTAAGTACTTCCTTTGATGTCGTTTGATCAGGCATTATCAGCATCATTTGTAACAGTCATTTTTCTATATTACTCGGTCTGTTAGGCTGAAAACTCTTTTTTACCCTAAGCTAAAATTGTTAGTGGTAGTCTTGATCATTAACAAGCAAGACGTTCTCATTTTCAAACTTGAAAGTTAGTCGCCAATTACCATTTACGCTAACTGACCAGCGGTATTGAAGAGAGCCATTTAATGAGTGACAATTCCAACCAGGTCGATGCCTATCTTGCGAGTCTCTTGAGGCATCAAGCGCCGAGAGCTGACGCGACAATCTAGGTGCCTGCAGTGCTTGAATACCGCGCTTACTGCCTGACGTAAAAAATACTTCAAAGCACAGGCAACTGCATAGCCGAGTCTGCGGGTGCGGGGGTGCCGGAACCATTCATGACGACTGATAAAAAGGTGTAGTAGCCCACGATACCAAGTAGATCAACCGTGCCCTGCTCACCCCAATGCAGTTGGGCCGCTGCCCAAGTGGGGTCACTTATTTTTTTATCGTGTAGCGATTGCTGTACAAAATCGTACACGACTTGCTCGTCGTCTTGTGTAAATTGCGGGGTTTGGTTGAACCCTAACGCGTGCACAATTGATGCATCAATACCTTGACTTATCGCTATGGGCGCATGAATGGCCCACTCAACGTCTTGCGACCAGTAACGTGCTGTCACCAAAATAGCCAGCTCTGACAGACGTAACCCTACCGCGCTGCGGTAACGTAAATACTCGCCCATACGTTGAGCGTGGGTACAGAGTTCAGGGCTACGTAATAGCGGAATAAACGGCTCGACCACAGCTCCACGAGGGCCTTTTATGATTTCATCAGCACAGACCTGTTGCGCGGCATTCCATTGCGACTCGGGTATTGGGGGTAAGCGATTCGTTGTCATCATTCGCCCTCAAACTCACAGAGTGCAAATACCTTTTGACCCATGTTTAGCAACCGTTGACTCCCCCCAATATCAGGCAAATTAATAGCGAAACAGCATTCAACAATGTTGCCACCCATTTTTTCAATGAGAATCACCGCAGCTTTGGCTGTACCGCCCGTGGCGATTAAGTCGTCAACCAGCAAAATTTTCTCACCTTCACTTATGGCGTCAATATGTAGCTCAATACGGTCAACGCCATATTCCAACTCATAATCGTGGCCAATGGTTTCGGCAGGCAACTTGCCCTTTTTACGAATGGGTACAAACCCAACGCCTAACGCATAGGCTAAGGGCGCACCCAGAATAAACCCACGCGACTCAATGCCCACCACTTTATCAACCTTAGTGTCTTTATATCGATTGGCTAGCCCATCAATTGTGAGGCGTAAACCGACAGGGTCTTTAAGCAGAGTCGTGATGTCACGAAACATGATGCCCTGGTGAGGGTAATGTGGCACGGTACGAATATAAGATTTTATAGACATCGTTAGATTTTTAATGGCGGCCAAAACTGCACCGTCTGGGTTAACAAAAGCGTCAAACACAGTGTAGTGGTTTAGACCTTCTAATAACGTGAACTGCCCAGCTTGATCGTGGGCTTGACGATATGCATAAAAGTCATTGGTTTGCGCTTGCATGGCAGGTAACTCAGCCCCGCCCACAAAACAATCAATTGTTTTACCAAAGTGGTTCGTTTGCATGACAGGTGAATAACGCTCAGCACTGTTGGCGTTGAGTTGCAATTTATCATTCACGTAACAATACCGCATAGGCTCTAGGTCGTAGATGCCACTGACACAAACCGCTGACTTCACATTGGGTTGATCGATGATGGCCGCCACCAATTGAGCACCTGCTGACCAACCTAATAAACAGAAGCCTGGAAAGACCTCAAGCTCATGTTTATTGGATGCAGAAGCGCCAGCCTTAATCTCTGCTGTTCGGTCATGCCTAACCTTAACTTCGATGGCATCTAATCCCATACGAACATCATTCACAATGTCGCCCATACTGGCTTCAGGAGCCAAGGTGTAGCCTAACATCGCCACACTGATGCCGTGCTCTAAAAGCGTGGGCACCAAAAACAAAAAATCGTCTTTACTGCGCATTTGCCAAAAGCCACCATGCACAAACACCACAATAGGTGATTGGTTACCCGCAGAATAGTAATCAAAACATTGCCGCGCACCTGGGCCATAAGCAACGTTTAACTCGCCCTTTAAGTGATTTCTTGCTGCTTGACTTCTATCTACCCAAGACCGGGTAATTTCTGCACTATTGCTAATCGCCAGCGAACTGTTGTAGGCCAGATCGCGTTCAGCTTGAGTGGTTTGGGTAGAAGGGTTGCTTGTTGCGCTTGGTTTGATATTCATGTGATTCCAACATGTGAACGTTTCGATTGAAGCCTTTTAGGCCTGCAATGATGTGTTTGTTACTTACACAGTATATTTTAATGTAGCCATCAAAATAAACATTAGGTGCAATCTAATAAGTTGGATTTTTGATTGGTCAATAATCATCGACAAATAAAACCAAAAAAAAATAATTATTGCAGCCTATGACTTTAA
>CALBMZ010000082.1 GCA_937896225.1 uncultured Alcaligenaceae bacterium
CTGCAACTAACCTGCAACTAACCTGCAACTAACCTGCAACTAACCTGCAACTAACATTATGCTGACTTGTAGGCGTATTGCTGTAAGGCACTGAGCTCAACGTATTCAAGGGCTTTAAGATTCGTCGCGTCCAGCACCACATCGGGTGCAACCCCTGCGTGGTAGGCTTGCACCCAACGTGTCACACATAAACACCAACGATCACCAGGTTTAAGCCCTACAAAGCGCCACTCAGGGCGAGGGGTTACCAAATCATTACCCTGAGCCACTGAAAAATCTAAGAATGCTTGGGTAACCCGGGCGCAAACAATATGCGTGCCGCTATCGGTCTCATCTGTTTCACAGCACCCATCTCGAAAGTACCCAGTTAAGGGGTCATACGAGCAGGGAACGAGTGGTTCGTTTAAAACATTTAAAGCTTCGCTTAGCGGTTCATGACTCATAAATTGGCTTTTGAAAAAGGGGTTAGTTGATTAACTTGCAAGGGCTATTTGTTATGGTGTGTGATCTATAGCTGGTTAATATTCTTGATGATTGATATTGCCTGTTCGTTTAAAGCTTGTCGCGTTTCATCGGTCATTTTTTCAAGTTGACGATAGGCCATGCCAATGCGGGGGTTGCGCTCAAATGAAGTACGGTGCCTATCATAAAAGTTCCAATATAAAGCATTAAACGGGCAGGCACGGTCACCTGTTTTAAGCTTTTTATCATAATGGCAACCTTTGCAATAATCGCTCATGCGGTCAACATACGCCGCACTACTCACGTACGGTTTGGTTGCCATAATACCGTTATCTGCATATTGACTCATACCCACCGTGTTGGGTAATTCCACCCATTCAAATGCATCAATATAAACGCCCAAGTACCAAGCATGAACCTGCTGGGGGTGTATACCAGCCAATAATGCAAAGTTGCCAATCACCATCAGCCTTTGAATATGGTGGGCGTAAGCATGCTCAAGAGATTGCCCAATTGATTGGGCCAAACAGTTCATCTTAGTATCACCTGTCCAGAACCAGCCGGGTAAATCAGTTTGGTGAGACAAGTGATTGGACTGGTCATAACCTGGCATGTGCGCCCAATAGATGCCCCTTACATACTCGCGCCAACCGAGTATTTGTCGAATGAAACCTTCCACTGCAGCAATGGGGGCGTTTTCATGTTGCCAAGCGTGTTGCGCGCGTTGTATGACCTCAAGGGGCGATAACATTTTGACGTTTAGAGCAAATGAAATGAGCGCATGAAACATTCGCCAATTTGAATGCGTCATGGCATCTTGGTAATCACCATAGTTGACTAAGCGATGGGTGATAAAGTCTTCAAGTTGAGCAAGTGCTTCTACACGATTAAGAGGCCATTTAAATTCATTTGCTCGAGGGTTGCCAAATGATTTGACGCCTTGGCTTTGAATGGTTTCCCACAAAATACTGTGATCATGGGTAGCACGGATGTCAGGGGGAACGGCGGGTTTCCCGCGCCAGGGCTTACGGTTCTCTTGATCAAAATTCCATTGGTCGCCAACTGGTTTTTTATTTTCCATCAAAACATCGTGTTTGGCACGAAGCTGTCGATAAAAGTATTCCATCAACCATTGTTTGCGACCTTTAAATATTTGTTCAGTCTCATCGCGTTGCGTGATGAAGTGTTCGGTGTCGATCATCTCAACAGGTAGGCGGTGAGTGCTCGCGTATTGCGCGAGTTGTTGATCTAAACGGTACTCGTCTGGGGCCTGATAAATGATACGATTCGCATCGTAGGTACCAATTAAATGGTCAAGGTTGGTGGTGATCGAATGCGAATTATTCGCGTCGTCAATTTTAAAATAATGTACGCGATGGCCGTTTAATTTTAAAGTTTGCGCAAAGTCACGCATGGCTGCAAATATCGCGAGTATTTTTTGTGCGTGATGCAATACATAATCAGTTTCTTGTCGCACTTCCATCATGACAAAGACAGTCTGCGGGTCAGCCTGTTTGAAATGGCTATGTTGGCTGTTGAGTTGATCACCCAAAATCAGATGAAGGGTTGTCATGCTTGCCACCTCTTTTGGTATGAACCATCTGGGTCATAGGTTTTCATTTGTTTGTCAATATTGAATTGTCGACCGCCTCTTGGGTCTGTGCCCACCCCAGCGATATAAGCCCAGTTGCCTTGGTTGCTATGCACATCGTAATCAATTAAGCAATGCTCAAACCACGCTGCCCCAGCCCGCCAATCTATACGTAAATTATGAATGGCATAACTGGCAACAATTTGCCGTAACCGGTTTGAAAGAAAGCCTGTGGTGAACAGTTCACGCATGGCGGCATTGATAAATAGTTGATCAGTTTCACCTGTTTGCCATCGCTGAAAATTTGCATTTGTATGCGCAGATGAATGCGAAGCGTGAAGTTCTTGTGGTCTCCGAGACTGATTGGTTTGGGCTGGTTTTTTTAAACCATTTTTTCTGAATAATGCAGCGCCGTATTTACGTGCCATCAGCCTGAAATGTTCACGCCAAAGTAGTTCAAAACCAATCCAGTAAGTGCTGTCATTGGCACCGTGTTTAAGCTCATGCTTTTGTAGAGCTTGCCAAATGGTTCGAGGTGACAGCGCACCATGAGCCAACCAAGGTGAAAAGTGAGTGGAGTAATTTAACCCGGTTAATTCATTGCGGGTGAGTTTGTAAGTTTGTGGAAGCTGACTAGAAAAATAGCTTGATACATGTTGTAGCGCTGCATATTCATCGCCAAACCATTTCGGTTGATCAAAGGGAAATGAGGAACGATGAGAGGTCGGAACCGCACCGAGTATGACTTCTGTTGCCTGCGTCGACATTGGCTTAATAACCCGTGTTGGGGTTGCTTTCAGGGCATGCGCTAATGGGCTCAGGGGTTGAATGTTTTTTCTGTAAGGGTTGCTATTTTCAACGGCCTGTCGAAACGCGGTAAACATATCAGGCGTGTCTTCGATAGAAAAGGGTAGTTGATTGTCTTCATACAAACACGATTGAATGTAACGATTGACGACCAAACCCGCTGCTAAAAGGCTTTGAACCTGCTGTTCTTCTTCAGGTGTTTCAAGCGCTTCACAAAATATGTGTTTAATGTTGTGCTGGTGAGCTAGGGCGATAATCGAAGCGATAGTTGAAGTGGCATTCGAAGTGTCAGTCGAGTCGGCAATAGTATTGGCGGTAGCAGTGATTGCTGAATATGTTTCAAAAACAACTAACGTTTGGCCATGGTTTTGCAACGCTTGGCGTAAGCCATCAATACCTTGACGTCTAAACTGCTGTCTGTTCAAGCTGTGGCGTTTAAAGCCCCATTGGGTTTCTTCATCTGTTAGCCCATGTGTAACATGTAAAACAGTTTGAGACATCGCGTGCGCTTGAGTCAAAGCTGGGTTGTCATGCAACCTTAAGTCTTGTCTGAACCAATAGATGACTTTTTCTAAAGTTTGAGCCATGAACTAAGCCTAAAGTTGTTTGGAGTCGTGTTGGGTAAAATCATATTGTGTGATGCAATCCAATTTGATGTGATGTGATGTGTTTTGTTTTTGTGTTGAATGATCTATTCTGGGTTTTATTAAGCTTTGCTCGATCGTCGACATTTTTCAGAGCAGTATTTGACCTCTAGCCACACTTTTTCCCACTTTTTGCGCCAAGCAAAACTTAAGCCGCATACTGGGCATATTTTTTCAGGTAAATTTTGTTTTTTAACGCCACGCATAATGAGCACAATTAATAAATTAGAAACGTAAACAAGTTTAAACTTACATAGGTTAAGAATTTAAATGCCTGTAAATGAATAGGGCTAATATTAAATACCTGCCTACCGCTTAACCTTTACTTTTCAATTGCTCATATGGTTTTAGACGTTGTCATTCTTTTCTTTGTGCTGGGTGTATTTGCCCGTTTAGTCGGCTCCGACTTACGATTGCCCGAGGCATTGTATGAAACCTTATCAATATATTTGCTTTTGGCAATTGGTTTAAAAGGCGGTATTGAACTGTCTCAACAACCCCTATCTTCGCTTGCGCCTGAAATATTGGCTGCCGCCTTGTTGTCTTTTTTAATCCCCCTTTTGCTCTATCCCATCTTTCGATTTGCTAAATTTAATTGGGCAGACAGTGCTTCTATCGGGGCACACTTTGGCTCGGTTAGTGTGGTTACCTTTGCAGTGGCCTTGGCTGCCTTATCTAAGCAAGGTATTGACTACGAATCACACGCACCCTTATGGGTTGCTGTTATGGAAGCCCCAGGTTTGGTAGCAGGTGTGTTGCTGGCCCGGGCCGCACAACGCCGTGCTGAATCAAGCCAACTCATGGGTAATAGCCCATCTACTGTTTCAGCGAAAGTCAGTTCTGCTCAAGGTGGGTGGAAAACCATTGCTCATGACGTCATCTTTGGTAAAAGTGTCTTGCTATTATTAGGCGGTTTATTTATTGGGGCTATTGCTGGTGTTGAAGGAACAGCGCCAATTAAAGCTTTGTTTATTGACCCCTTTAAAGGGGTCTTGGCATTGTTTTTACTTGAGCTTGGCTTGGTAGCGGGTGGCCGACTTGCAGAAGTTAAAAAATACGGTTTTAAAATTCTTTTGCTGGGCATTTCGGTGCCGCTTTGCTTGGCAGTATTGGGCATGTTCGTAGGTAACTTATTGGGCTTGTCGGCAGGTGGCGTGGCAATCTTCACAACCTTAGCGGCGAGTGCCAGTTACATTGCGGCCCCAACCGCTATGCGTATTGCGATTCCACAAGCAAATGCTGGGTTGTCTATTACCCTTTCACTCGGTATTGTGTTTCCGTTTAACGTCGTCATCGGCATACCCATCTATATTCAAATGGGTATGTGGGTAACCTCTTAAAGGTAATGTCATGAGTCTTATTAAACATCCCAAATCTTTGTTGGTAATTATTGCTGAGGCCAACTTAGAAAAACTATTAATTAAAGATATTCAAAAATTAGGCGCCGTAGGTTACACCGTTATAGATGTGCGGGGCGGCGGCCATAGCGGTGTCCGTGAGGGCACATGGGAAGCCGATCGAACCATTCGTATGGAAGTTATTGCTGACGAGAATATGGCCGACACCATTGCGCAGCACGTGCTTGAACAATATGGCAAAGACTTTGGCATAACTTTATACTTTTCAACTGTTTTGGTGCTTAGGCCACAAAAGTTTTAACGCTATTTAGCAATCGAGCAGTGCCCGCCCGTTGATGCTTGACCTGAACCAGCGGCTATAACGGGTGGGTCAAGTCTAAAGTCAACGGTGTCAGAGTGATAAAAGTCCCACCCTAAAAAGCTAACGAGGCAGACCCAGAAAATAATTTGTAGTTTTTTGGCTAATGTCATGGTCTAGGCCCTAAAACTTATAGTGACGTCTGAGACGCACACCAAAATAAGTACCAATAAAGGCTAAGGGTACCCATATCCAACCGTGCAAACTGCCTGTCGATATACCGCTTAGCATGGCACCAATGTTGCAACCAAATGCCAGCCTTGAACTGTAGCCCATTAAAAAGCCAGCGATCAAACCAATGACCCACTGTTGACTCGTCAACGGTTGACCAGACTGCGGTTGTTGGGCACTTATCCATAACGCCCCACTTAAAATGCCAATATTGGTAATAGACGTGACATCAAGTAAAACAACCTGTGTCAACCTCAGCCCATTTCCAGCTTGCCCCCAAAACATATTGCCTGATGGGTCAAACAAGCCTGTGGCATGCGCCACTTTGGCCGCCCACAAGCCAAAGCCATAGACAACTCCCCAAGGTTGACCGGCAATTAACAGATTGAGTGTGGCGAGAATGGCTAAAATTACGGCACCCCATACCCATTTACGGTCCCACCATGTTTGCTTAGGGCCCACCCACAGCCTGACCCCCAAAGCTACCAGTAAAAGAGCGGCTAATGTAACCACTAAAGCCTGTGATGGCCCTAAGTTGGAAATCAAACTGATGGGCTCAGTTTGACCCAGTTGCAGCCAATGACCTAAATGCACTGAGCCTAAAAAACTACCGATGGCAAATAAAGGCAAAATGCCTAGGTTAAGTGGCATACCTAAACCCGCCTTGTATAAGGTGCCCGAACCACAACCATCTGCAATTTGCATGGTTAAACCAAATACAAATGCGCCCACCAATAAACTTATGCTGGGCGGCCCCAAGGCGGCGTTGAGCTCAGGAAAGTGCCCAATTAACGGAATGGCCAGTAAAGCGGCAATACCTAACAATAAAAGCTGACCTGAAACCCCTCTTGGGTCGCGGTGTTCAATTAGTTGACGCCAACCCGTTGTAAAGCCAAATCGAGCGCCCGCTAAGGTGGCACCCATGCCGACTCCGATCAGAAACAAGATGCCTTGTCTGGCTGAAACTGACCAGACTAGAAATAGAAAAAAAGCGGTTATTAAAACCGCTAAGGGTGTTCGTTTCATGTTGCCGTGACCCGCTCAGGTTTTCTTCACGCTACCTGAGCTAGATCTTAAAAAATAGGGTTAGAGAAATAGGGTTAGAGAAATAGGATAACAGGCCATGAACGTTTACAGGTTTGCAAACCAAATTTTTGCATCGATGTATATTTGCTTGAAACGGTTTGGCACATTTTGCATGGGTAAGGCTTCAGGTGCTTGCGTCCAGTCAACCATAGAGCCGGCATAGAGCTTGACGTTTTTATCGCCCACTAACTCTGACAGCACGAACCAATTTGTCGCAGCCCAATGACCTGTATTGCAAAATGATACGATTTCTTGATCAGGTTGTTGTAAGTTGTACTTGGCGGCTACACTTTTTGCATCAGTTGCGCTGACCATTTGGCTGGTGCCAGGCTTGAACCATGATGAATGTGCAACGTTCACGGCACCCTCTAGCGTGCCAGGAAGTTTTGCTGCGGCATGACGGGTGTCACCCGTAAAAAACTCGGTTGGTCGGGCATCAACTAACACCGCTTTATTTGACTTAATCTCTTGCGCCAACTCACTTCGAGTAATTAAGTAGCTTGTATTGACGGTAGGTACAAACTGACTTGGTGCAACCGCAACAGGGCTATTGTCAAGCTTTAAGCCCGCTTGCTGCCAAGCTTTAACGCCACCATTCAAAATAGAAAGGCGCTGCAAACCTAATACTTTTAATGTCCAATACACCCGAGCTGACGCCCCAAAATCGGTGTCGTTGGCACCACTTGAGACGATCACCGCGTGCGTGTCAGGTGTTAAGCCCAAACCTTGCACCAGCGCTGTTAGTTTTTTGATTTCAGGTAATTCACCTGGGTTATTGGCTGCACCACGCCATTTAGCGTAAGGGGCGTTAACTGAGCCCGCAATATGGTTTGTCGCATAGGTTTTAGGGTCACGAATATCAATGATACGAACGACCGAATCATTTGTTCGTGCTTGCAACTCACTTGGGTTTAACAGGGGTTGCGCTGCAGACGCCTGAAATGAAAGGGCCCAAAATGTTGTGACGATGGCCAATTGACCGATTAAAGATTTTTTCATGATGGTTCTTAAGTCGTCTTCAAATGTTAGTTGTAAGTCTTTATTATGAGCAAAGTCTTTAGATCTGTTAACTACTTTTTAGTGAGCTTTATATAACCTTAGGAAATATAAAATGGCATGCCATCAGACATGCCATTTCTCAATTACTCAGTTACTCTAGTACTCAATAAAAAGCTTGTGCGTGCGCTTTAACCTTCAAACGCCAAGCGTGCAACAGCGGCTCGGTGTAACCGCTAGGTTGAGCTTCACCCTTAAAGACTAAGTCGCAAGCGGCTTCGTACGCCATTGATTTGTCAAAATTTGGTGCCATAGGCTGGTAAAGCGGGTCACCTGCATTTTGACCATCAACCACAGCAGCCATCCGTTCAAATGTTTCACGAACTTGGGCTTCGGTGACAATGCCATGACGCAACCAATTGGCGACGTGTTGGCTTGAAATGCGCAAGGTTGCACGGTCTTCCATTAAACCGACGTTATGAATGTCTGGCACTTTTGAGCAACCCACGCCTTGATCAATCCAGCGAACCACATAACCCAAGATACCTTGAATGTTGTTGTCAAGTTCTTGTTGTTTTTCTAATGCTGACCACCCGGTGTCGGTGGCAACAGGAACCGTGAGTAAACCGCCTAATAAGGCTGCTCGTTCAGCAGTGGCATCAATTTTTTCGAGCTCTTTTTGAACGTCAGTGACGTTCACTTGGTGGTAATGTAAAGCATGTAAAGTCGCTGCGGTGGGGCTCGGTACCCAGGCCGTATTGGCACCCGCTTTAGGGTGTGCAATTTTTTGTTTGAGCATATCAGCCATCAAATCGGGCATGGCCCACATGCCTTTACCAATTTGAGCTTTGCCCCGTAAACCGCAAGCCAAACCAACTAACACGTTGTTACGCTCGTAAGATTGAATCCAGGCGCTGGTTTTCATGTCGCCTTTGCGAATCATGGGGCCGGCATGCATGGCAGTGTGCATTTCATCGCCTGTACGGTCTAAGAAGCCGGTGTTAATGAAAGCAACACGGCTCTTAGCGGCATCGATGCAGGCTTTGAGATTAACGCTGGTGCGGCGTTCTTCGTCCATAATGCCAAGCTTGACGGTGCTGTCAGGCAAGCCAACAAGTTTTTCAACCTGTCCGAACAAATCTGAGGCGAAGGACACCTCTTTGGGGCCATGCATTTTAGGTTTAACAATGTATACGCTGCCGGTACGACTGTTGCGTAAAGGTTGGCCATCAGCTGTTTTATTTTGCCCTTTTAAGTCATGCAAAGCGATTGTAGTGGTCACAATCGCGTCGAGTATCCCTTCAGGAATTTCTTTTTGTGTACCGTCAGCCGCGTCATACAAAATGGCAGGGTTGGTCATGAGGTGGCCAACGTTACGTAAGAACATTAATGAACGACCATGCAAACGAACTTCACCGCCATTTGGGTCGGTGTACAAACGGTCGTTATTTAATTGGCGAGTGGTTGTTTTACCACCTTTGGTGATCTCTTCTTTTAAAGAACCATTCAAAATGCCCAACCAATTGCGATATGCCAAAATTTTGTCATCCGCATCAACTGCAGCAACTGAGTCTTCCAAATCTAGAATAGTTGATAAGGCAGCTTCAAGCACCACATCACTCACTCCCGCGGCATCAGTTTTGCCAATGGCGGTTGAAGGGTCAATGATGATGTCAATATGTAAGCCGTTATGCACCAATAAAATAGAGGAGGGTGACGAGGCTTGACCTTGAAAACCGACCAACTGAGCGGCTTCTTGCAATGTGGTCGTTTGACCGTCTTTAAGGGTGACTTTTAAGGCGCCTGAGTCAATGCTGTAAGCCGTTGAGTCTAGATGTGAACCGCGCGCTAACGGCGCTGATTCATCTAAGAATTTTCTGGCAAAATCAATGACAAGAGCCCCGCGCTTAGGGTTGTAACCACCGCTGCGTTCACAACCATCATCTTCAGGTAAAGCATCTGTTCCATAAAGTGCGTCATACAAAGAACCCCAACGCGCATTGGCAGCATTTAAGGCGTAACGTGCATTGAGAACGGGCACAACCAATTGAGGACCAGCTTGAATCGCCAACTCTGCATCAACATTGGCTGTTGTGGCCGCAACCTGACTCGGTTCAGGTACCAAGTAACCAATGGATTCTAAAAAGGCTTGGTATGCAGCGGGGTCTGTGACAGGGCCAGGGTTGGCACTATGCCATTGATCAAGTTCTATTTGTAAGCGATCGCGTTCAGCAAGTAAATGTATGTTTTTGGGGGCAAGATCTAAAACGATATCGTTAAAACCTTGCCAGTAGGCTGCGGGCTCTAAGCCTGTGCCGGGCAAAACTTCTGACTCAATAAACTGCTTGAGGGGGGTTGCTACATGTAATTTGTGAACTTGTGTGCGTGATGTCATATTTTATGTCTCGATAATAAGAGTGGCAATAATGAACGTATTCTAACAATGAACGGTAGACCTGTTTTTTAAACCCACGTGTTCAGCGGAGTTTACTTACTTTTGTTTAGGCCTTAATTTAGGACTGTATTCGCATAAATCAGCAATGCTACATAGGTGGCATTGTGGAGTTGAGGCCTTGCAAACATAGCGACCATGCAAAATCATCCAGTGGTGGGCGTTTAATTTGTATTCTTTAGGTACAAATTTTTCTAAGCTGCGCTCAACAGCCACCACATCTTTACCAGGGGCAATTTTGCTACGGTTTGACACCCTAAATATGTGGGTGTCAACCGCAATGGTTGGCCAGCCAAATGCGGTATTTAAAACCACGTTAGCCGTTTTTCGACCTACGCCTGGTAATTGTTCTAACGCCTCACGGTCTTCAGGCACCTCACCCCCGTACAAGTCTATCAATATTTTGCTGGTGGCCCAAACATTCTTGGCTTTGGTTCGATACAAGCCAATCGTTTGTATATATTTCTCAATGCCAGCCACACCCAGTTTGTATAAGGCTTGTGGGGTGCCATATTGTGCAAATAAAGGCTCTGTTGCTTTGTTAACTGATTTGTCAGTCGCTTGAGCCGATAAAAGTACAGCAATTAACAACTGAAAGGTTGATTGGTAATTGAGCTCTGTTTTCGGGGCAGGGTTGGCGGCCTCAAATCGTGCAAATATTTGTGCTCGTTTGTCTGCATTCATATGATTAGGTTAATGCGTCGTTGACGTTAATTTATTTATTTAGTGGTTGAGTGGCACCGACCGATTCTTTTGCGCGACGTGCTTTTACGCGCGCCATGACATCTTCTAATATGCTTGCTTTATTAACTGACGTGGGTACAGTTGGGGTCTCTGAAGGGGTGTCTGCTCGCGCCAGTCGCTCGCGACGGTTGTGATAGCGGTTGCGGGCAACGTTAGCACGTTCAGGTGACCAGTCTAATGCGGTGGGCGCGACAACCATTTCAATGCAGTCAACCGGGCAGGGGGGTAAGCATAACTCACAGCCCGTGCAGGCGTCAGCTATGACAGTATGCATACGTTTGTTGGCACCTACTATGGCATCAACGGGACAGGCAACAATACAAAGGGTACAGCCTATGCAGTGTATCTCGTCAATTACAGCAATCTTGAATGGGCCTGGTTCACCACAGTCGGGGTCTATGCGTTCGGGCTGCTGTTTAAGCAACTGAGAAAGTAGCAACATGCCGGGTTCACCGCCGGGTGGGCAACGATTAGGTTTGGTTGAACCGTCTGCTAGAGCTTGGGCGTATGGCCGGCAACCATCAAACCCACACTTGGTACATTGGGTTTGAGGCAGCAGGGCATCTATTTGGTCAACAAGAGCTAAATGCAAAATAGTGTTTAGGCGTTTCGAATGAATGCATGTATTTTAGGGTAAATCATCTCTCGCCAACGACGCCCAGCAAAAATACCGTAATGACCGCACTCAGGCGCAGTAAAGTGTTGTTTGTTAGCGGCAGGTATGCCAGAACAGAGCTTTTGTGCGGCTTGCGTTTGACCTTCACCAGAAATATCGTCTAACTCACCTTCGATGGTGAATAACGACACATTTGTAATGTCAGCGGGTTTGACGGGTTTATCATCAACCATCCAGGAGCCTTTTGGCAGCACATGCTCTTGAAACACCATTTTGATTGTATCAAGGTAAAACTCTGCAGGCATATCTAATACGGCGTTGTACTCGTTGTAAAACTTACGATGCCCTTCTGCGTCGGCATCGTCACCTTTAACCAAGTCTAAATAAAAATCGTAATGAGACTTGACGTGTCGATCAGGGTTCATCGCAATAAATCCGGCATGCTGCAGAAAACCGGGGTAGACACGTCGACCTGCACCGGGGTATTGATTGGGAACAGTGTGAATTAGTTTTTCTTCGAACCATTCAAAGGGTTTGTTTTCTGCAAGACGATTAACCTGAGTGGGTGATTCGCGAAAATCAATCGGGCCGCCCATCATCACCATACTTTTAGGTAAGGCAGCGTCTTTGGCCGAAGCCATCAAAGAGATGGCGGCTAAGACGGGAACGGTAGGTTGGCAGACTGAAATAACATGTACATCGGCGCCTAAATGCCGAAGAAGTTTTTGAATGGTCAGCACATAGTCGTTTAAATGAAACGGCCCTTCTGAAAGTGGCACCATGCGCGCATCAACCCAGTCGGTTACGTAAACGTCGTGTTCGGGCAACAGGGTGCGAACGGCGTCACGTAACAACGTGGCATGGTGGCCTGAAAGGGGGGCAACCAACAGAATACAGGGGTCTTGTGGGCGGGTTTTTGGTAAATCACGCACAAAATGAACCAATTGACAAAATGGTGTTTGGGTTGTTATTTCGGGCTTAACCGCAACCGTCAACCCATTAATGACTGTTGTGTCTAGATCCCAATCGGGTTTGGTGTACGCTTTGCCGAGCCGGTTTACCAATTCATAACCCGCTGCAAGTGATCTTGATAGGGGGGTGTAAGCAAATGGGCTAGCAGGGTTAGTAAATAAACTTGAGCCTATATCGGTCAGGCTAAGTAGTGGTGACATGAGTGCTTTTTGCATCTCGTGAAGGTGATAAAGCATACTTTCTTTTTCCCCTCGTTGTGTAGCAGATAACTTACTTATTATCAGGGGTTAGATAGCATTTACAAAGAAATTTTAGGGTTTATTTCAAATTTATTTCAACGTTGTTATGACACAACTTAGGGTAACAACTAATCGCTAAAGTGGGCCCTTTTACCAATAGTTTTCAACCGCTAGCGTACCCAACACACCACGCCGGCCAGCCGCAAAGCCGTCTAATGAAAGTAAATTACGCATCTCAGTCACCATGGCGGGGTTGCCGCACAGCATGATGCGTGATTGCTCTGGGTTAAGGGGTTCGTTGGCTAAACTTTCTAACGTATCGTTTTCGTATAGTGAGGTAATACGGTTGGGGCCATTAAGCGCTGCCTGAGAACAAATGGGTAAATATTTAAGTTTGCCGCCCGATGCGTCTTGTCTTTGCTCAACCAAGCTTTCAATTGAGTCACGGTAAGCCAGTTCGTCAGGTGTTCGCACGCCATGAACTAGCACGACTGTTTTAAATTGTTGCCAGATATCAGAAGATTCAAGCATCGGTAAAAATGCTGAAATACCCGTGCCGGTTGCTACCAGCCACAACGAGTCAGCTGGTGTAAAGCGATCAAGTGTTAAAAAACCAAAAGACTGGCGCTCGACCCAAATGGGGGCACCAACAGGTTGCTGTTCAAGCAGGGGGCTAAATTGGCCATCAGGTACCACCACACAATAAAACTCAAGCTCGGTCTCAAGTGGGTGTGTCACCATTGAGTATGCGCGCCAAACATCTGGCTCGGCTAAGTCAGGTTTTGACTTCAGGCCGATACGTGCAAACTGACCAGGTAAATAATTAAATGAGGCGTCTCGGGTTGTGCGAACTGAAAATAACCGGTCAGCAAGCCAAACCATACGATGCGTTATGGTTTCGCATGTGTATTTGAGTTCAGCGGGCTGAGCAGGGTGCGAAGGTGGAGCAGGCGATTGAGTCAAAGCAAGTCAGGCTACTTTTCAAGATATTGAAGCTTGCCAATCACACCATTCCATTGGTCAGCTTCGGGCAAAGGAGCTTTGGTGCGAGTGATACTGGAAAACTTAGGTGTTAGTTCAGCGTTTAGAGCGATAAATGCAATTTGGTCAGCTGGCACGTCTTCTTCGGCAAAAATGGCATTGGCGGGGCATTCAGGTATGCAAACTGCACAGTCAATGCATTCGTCAGGGTCAATAACTAAAAAATTTGGCCCTTCACGAAAGCAGTCAACCGGGCAAACATCAATGCAGTCGGTAAATTTACATTTGATACAGTTTTCAGTTACGACGTGGGTCATTGCATATTCACTTTCTAAAAAACTCAATATATTAATATATTTTACTCGTTTGCTTCGGCATTTTAATCAATGCCCCCGAAAAGCTTAATGGCGTGTGCTATGTTTAAGCATATCGATGGGAATTAAATGATTATTCGCTCACTTTTAGATACCGATCTTTACAAATTCAGCATGATGCAAGTGGTTTTGCATCACTTCCCGGCGGCGCAAGTCGAATACCGGTACAAATGTCGTACGCCAAATATTAATTTTCGGCCGTATGTCGACGAGATTCGAGCTGAAATTAAAGCGCTTTGCCAATTAAGGTTCAAAGTTGAAGAGTTAGACTACCTAAGAAGCCTTCGATTTATTAAAAGCGATTTTATTGACTTCTTAGAACTATTTCACTTGCCTGAAAAATGTATTCTCGTCAGCGACGGCGAATTGCCAGGTGAAATATCAATTGTTGTTAAAGGGCCTTGGTTACACACCATATTGTTTGAAATACCGGTTTTAGCAATTGTGAATGAAGTTTATTTTCGTCGGGAATCAAATTTACCCGTGCTCGATGAAGGTCGCCGTCGGTTAACAGAAAAAATTAAGTTAGTGGCTGACGCCCCAGATTTGGCTTCCTTTCGCGTAGCCGAATACGGCACGCGTCGTCGGTTTTCGTCAGAATGGCACGAAGAAGTGGTGACAACGCTCAAAAGCACAATGGGCCGTCATTTTGCAGGCACCAGTAACGTATTAATGGCTAAACGTCACAACGTTACCCCCTTGGGTACGATGGGACATGAGTACTTGCAAGCCTGCCAAGCATTGGGCCCGCGGTTACGTGACTCGCAGGTGTTTGCTTTAGAAGTGTGGGCCAAAGAGTACCGGGGTGATTTAGGTATTGCTTTATCAGATGTCTATGGTTTAGACGCATTTTTACGTGACTTTGACATGTATTTTTGTAAACTCTTCGATGGTGCGAGGCATGACTCGGGCGACCCATTTATATGGGGTGAGCGTATGCTTGAACACTACCAAGCTAACCGTGTCCTGCCGCGCTCTAAAACATTGGTGTTTTCAGACTCGTTAACCTTTCCCCTTGCAATTGAAATTGCCCGTCGCTTTGCGGGGCGCTGCCATGTTTCTTTCGGAATTGGTACAAACTTAACTAACGATTTGGGTCATCAACCGTTACAGATTGTGATGAAAATGGTGCGTTGTAACGATCAACCTGTTGCCAAAGTATCTGATGCCCCAGAAAAAACAATGTGCGATGACCAAGCCTATTTGGCATACTTAAGGCAAGTTTTTGATTTGCCACCGGCATGATTTTGAAACATCTTAATTTCTCAACAAAGGAAGCAACATGCAAGTAATTAAACGCGTAAATGTAGGGCAAAGATTGTCCGACATGGCGATTTACAATGGCGTGGCCTATTTGGCAGGCCAAGTGCCTGACGACGTGACTCAAGATATTGCAGGTCAAACTGCTCAGGTGTTAAATACCATTGATAAACTCTTAGCAGAAGCAGGCAGCAATAAATCTCGTATTTTATTGGCACAAATTTATGTGGCAAACATGAAAGAGTTTGATGGCATGAACAAAGCATGGGACGCTTGGGTTGCTGAAGGCAATGCCCCACCGCGCGCCACCATCGAAGCCCGTTTAGCCAATGCTGATTTTAAGGTTGAAATTGTTGTAACGGCGGCGGTATAAAACTAACGTTGGCCCTGCTTTTTTTAGGTTTAGCTTACACCACTCGCTATTCAGTATGACTCTGAAAAAAGATCAAGCCCTCAACACAATAGACTCAGTCGATATTGACCGATTGTGTGAGGGTGTGTTGGCCAAGTTGCCTTCTGATCAGCATGCTTTAGTTCAAAAAGTTTTAAATGATCTTTTGCTTGGAAATGAAGCTGGGCAACTAAACGCGCTCGAGCCTCATTTTCACAATCAGCCCGCCAAGCAAACCGCCTTTCATCATGCCTTACATACGGCTTTGATTTTGGCTGAGTTTCAAGCTGACGGCGTCTCACGAGCCGCTGCTTTGCTGATGGCGCTGCCGTTGGCTAAACTCAATCAAACTGATCAGTTATCGCGCGATTACGGCAAAGAAGTGTCTCAATTGGTGCAGGGGGCGTTATCTTTGGTTCGGTTGACACAACTCACCCGACAAGCCCAGTCGCATGAGAAAGCTGATGTGGCTTCTCAAAAAGAAATGCTTCGTAAAATGCTGTTAGCGATGGCGGCTGATTTGCGTATTGTATTGATTCGTTTAGGCTCAAGGCTGCAAACTTTGCGTTGGCATGCCGCCCATAAAATACCTTGCGACTTGGGGCTTGCCAAAGAAACACTTGAGTTATACGCCCCTTTAGCCAGTCGTTTGGGTATTTGGCAAATTAAATGGGAAATTGAAGACTTAGCCTTTCGTTTCACTGAGCCCGAAATATACAAACAAATTGCAAAACAACTTGAAGAAAAACGCGTTGAGCGGGAAACGTTTATTCGAGAGACCGTGGCGCAACTACAGGCTTCTTTGAAAGAGATGGGTATTGACGCTGAGGTTTCAGGCCGCCCAAAACACATTTTTAGTATCTGGAACAAAATGCGAAACAAGCATCTTGATTTCAGTGCACTTTACGACCTTCGGGCAGTCCGCGTTATCGTGCCAGAAGACCGTCATTGTTACGAAGTGTTGGCCTTAGTTCATCAGCTTTGGTCACCTGTTAGCGACGAGTTTGACGACTATATTGCTCGGCCCAAACCGAATGGTTATCGTTCACTGCATACCGTTTTGAGCGATACTAGCGGTCGGGCCTTTGAGGTTCAAATTCGCACGCTTGCGATGCACGAGTATGCCGAGTTTGGCATGGCAGCTCATTGGCGCTACAAAGAGGCTGGCCCCAAGGGGGGGCAAGCAGTGACGCCATCTCAGCATCGAGATTTAGCCTATATGCGGCAGCTTTTGGCCTGGAATCGCGAAGTGATTTCCGACCCAAATCATCCTAACCAACCCGTTTCGCCTTCAGAGCATATTTATGTGTTGTCACCTTTGGCTCGGGTGATAGAGCTGCCAGTTGGCGCAACACCGGTTGATTTTGCCTATCAGTTACATACCGATTTGGGCCACCGTTGCCGGGGTGCCAAGGTCGACGGTCAAATGGTGCCGTTACAAACACGCTTACAAACAGGGCAAACTGTTGAAATTATTGCCACCAAATCTGGTGGGCCTTCACGCGACTGGGTTAACGCTCAATTAGGGTACTTATCCAGTCCCCGTGCACGTGCCAAAGTTCGGGCTTGGTTTAATGCAATTGAGTTGCAGCAACGTATCACGCAAGGCCAGGCGCTTGTTGAAAAAGAGCTTCAGCGATTAGGTAAAACTGCCGTCAACCTTGAGCACTTAGCTGAACAACTTGGTTTTACGCAAGCAGAAGATTTGTATGTCGCGGTAGCTAAAGACGACTTTAGTGTCAAACTTATTGATACGGCTTTCAGGTTGCCTATTGAGCCAGAACCGATGACGCCCGAGTCGTTGATTCACATGAGCCCAAAACATGACCGTCAGCACCAAGACCCTTCCTCGGGGGTGTTGGTGGTTGGGGTTGGTTCACTGTTGACGCAGTTGGCACGGTGTTGCCGGCCCGCCCCACCAGACTTGATCAAGGGCTTTGTCACGCGGGGTAGAGGGGTATCGATTCATCGTATTGATTGTCCAAGCTTTGTGGCGCTGACGCTCAACCAATTTGAGCGAGTAATTGACGTTTCATGGGGTCAAACGCTCGATACGGTATACCCCGTTGATATAGTTGTGTTTGCGCAAGACCGATCTGGTTTGCTCCGAGACTTATCCGAAGTTTTTGCTCGATTAAAAATGAATGTGGCAGGAGTCAATACCCAAAGTAAAAGTTCACTGGCTAACATGGTATTTACCGTTGAAATTAGTCATGGTGACGATATTCAACGTATGCAGGCGGCCTTGTTGGAAGTATTGGGTGTAGAAGCCGTTCATCGTCATTGAGCTTGCTCGGCATGACTGCTAAAATGTAAAAAAACCTTTTGAGTTAGCCATATGTTGACTCAGCACTGTTTAACCTTGGAGGCATGAGCCTTGAAACCTTACGATTTTCCCGATCAAGCAGGCCATTTTGGCCCATATGGTGGTGTATTTGTCGCTGAAACACTTATGCATGCCCTTGACGAGCTTCGTCTAGCTTATGCAAAGTCGCAGACCGACCCAGATTTTATGGCTGAATTTCATAGCGAGCTCAAACACTATGTAGGTCGTCCAACCCCGGTATATCATGCGCGCCGGTGGTCAGAAATGTTGGGTGGGGCTCAAATTTGGTTCAAACGAGAAGACCTAAACCATACAGGTGCCCACAAAATCAACAACAGTTTGGGTCAAGCAATGCTCGCACGTCGCATGGGCAAAAAACGAATCATTGCTGAAACGGGTGCAGGTCAGCACGGTGTGGCAACAGCTACCGTTTGTGCACGTTTTGGTATGGAATGTATCATTTACATGGGTAGCGAAGACATCAAACGTCAAGCTCCCAATGTGTTTCGCATGAAGTTGCTTGGTGCAACCGTTGTACCGGTTGAATCAGGTTCAAAAACCCTAAAAGACGCGTTAAATGAAGCCTTGCGCGACTGGGTGACAAACGTTGACAACACCTTCTACATTATAGGTACGGTAGCTGGTCCGCACCCATACCCTATGATGGTGCGTGATTTCCATAGTGTTATTGGTGAAGAGTCTATCGAGCAAATGCCGTTATACGCGGGTCGTCAACCCGACTATGTTTTAGCATGTGTCGGTGGCGGCTCAAATGCAATGGGTATTTTTCACCCCTATTTAAAATTTGACGATGTCAAACTCGTTGGTGTTGAAGCGGGTGGTGATGGCGTTGAAACGGGTCGCCATGCAGCCTCGCTAACAGGTGGTCAGGTTGGCGTATTGCATGGCAATCGCACCTACGTCATTCAAAATGAAGATGGTCAAGTAATGGAAACACATTCTGTTTCAGCAGGCCTTGACTACCCTGGCGTGGGCCCTGAGCATGCTTGGTTAAAAGATATGGGCCGTGCTACTTACTGCAGCGTCACTGACGACGAGGCGCTTAAGTCTTTTCATGAGTGCTGTCTTATTGAAGGTATTATTCCCGCGCTCGAAACAGCGCATGCTATTGCGCATGCGGTACGCTTAGCACCTACACTTAGTAAAGACCGCATTATTCTGGTTAACTTATCAGGGCGCGGCGATAAAGACATTAATACGGTTGCTGGTATCTCTGGTTTGACTCTTTAAGGCTAAAAAAACATGTCTCACGTTGATCGTATCGATCTAGCATTTCAACAGCTTAAAAGTAAGGGTCGTGCTGCACTTATACCCTATATTCAAGCAGGTAACCCACTGGCTACATCAACCGTGCCCATTATGCATGCTTTAGTTAAAGCAGGGGCTGACATCATAGAAATTGGGGTACCCTTTTCAGACCCCATGGCTGATGGCCCTGTCATTCAAAAGGCTGCTGAGCATGCCATTGCTCAAGGCGTTGGTTTGAGTAAAGTGCTTGATATGGTGGCTGAATTTCGCCAACAAGACCAAACAACCCCTTTGGTGCTCATGGGTTATGCCAACCCCATCGAACGTATGGGGCAAACAGTATTTGTTGAACGTGCTGCGCGGGCGGGTGTAGACGGTGTTTTAGTGGTCGACTACCCCCCTGAAGAAGTTGAAAGTTTCTCAGCCTTGTTGCAAACGCATGGCATGGCCCTCATCTTTCTATTGGCGCCTACGAGTACCGATGAGCGTATTGCTTCGATTGCAAAGGTTGCACGCGGCTATGTTTACTATGTTTCACTCAATGGTATTACGGGTGCCGGTCATCTTGATACCAACCAAGTGGCTGATAAGCTAGAACGTATTCGCCAGCACGTCACCATTCCCTTAGGTGTGGGGTTTGGCATTCGCGATGTGCAAAGTGCACAGCGTATTGCCTCAATGGCTGATGCTGTCGTGATTGGTACAAAGCTTATTGAAGTCATGAATCAAGCCACCCATGGTTTACCTGCTGATCAACAAACCCACGCAGCTGCCGAGGCGGGTGGGCAGTGGTTGTCAACAATTCATCAAGGCCTGGTTCAAATTGCTGAGCAATCTGAAGTTGGGCAAACGTAATGAGTTGGTTAGAAAAAATCGGCTTACCCCGCATAAATAAAGTCTCTGACTCTAATGCGCGTCGAGTTCCAGAAGGTTTGTGGGTTAAGTGCCCTTCATGTGAAACGGTGCTGTATAACGAAGATTTAGCCGCAAATTTACATGTTTGCCCCAAATGCGATCATCATATGCGCTTGGGCGCCCGTGCCCGTATTAATTCACTTTTAGACCGTGAAGGCCGAGTTGAGTTGGGTGCTGATACACGTTCACTCGACCCGTTAAAATTCCGCGATTCCCGCAAATACCCTGAGCGTTTGCAAGAAGCGATTAAAGCGACGGGTGAAACTGATGCGTTGGTCAGTATGCGCGGCACCATTCAAGGCTTGTCTTGCGTGGTGTCAGCGTTTGAGTTTCAGTTCATGGGTGGCTCTATGGGATCAGTAGTGGGTGAGCGTTTTGTACGAGGTGTTCACGAAGCAATTGAGCATCGCAGCGCATTTGTTTGTGTGGCCGCTTCGGGCGGTGCACGTATGCAAGAAAGTTTGTTTTCACTATTACAAATGGCAAAAACTAATGCAAGCCTGACTCAACTAGCACAAAAGGGTTTGCCTTTCATTAGCGTCTTGACAGACCCAACTATGGGTGGTGTATCGGCAAGCTTTGCTTTTGTGGGTGATGTCGTCATTGCAGAGCCTAAAGCACTCATAGGCTTCGCAGGCCCACGTGTGATTGAGCAAACCGTTCGCGAAAAATTACCTGAAGGTTTTCAGCGCGCTGAGTTTTTACTCAATACCGGTGCGATCGACATGGTGATTGATCGTCGCCGCCTAAAAGAGAAAATTGCGCACTTAATTGCATTATTAACCAATCAGTCAGTTGAAGCCCTATCCGCTTGATTATTGTTCAGCTCACTTTGTGTAAAAAAGGCAACCGTTAAATCTTAAACGGTTGCCTTTTTAACTTTAGAAAATATTACCTTACAGCTTGACTGCTTCCATAGCGATTCATTAACTAGACAGTGTTTCAACCTGTTTCAGTTCAACCGTTGCAGCAGTCGGTGCAGCTTTTGGTTCGCGACCATAGCGTTGAGTGGTTGGTGCCAATTGTGCGGCGGCTTGTGCCGTGACAACGCTATCAGGATTGCTTTCAACCCACTTTAAGCCAACCGAATTGACCACTGAGTGAAGGGCTTCGCGGTCAAGTGGTTTGGCCTGAACAGCAACTAGGGATTGAGTCGACACCGCTGCATCTTGTGCAAATTGGTCTTGAATGGTTTGAATGACCACGTCATGATCAATTTGCGCTGCTGCAGGAGCTGGGGTCGGTGTGGCAGCAACTTTAGGGGTTGATTCCACTTGAACAAGCTGTGTTTCCAAAACAGGCGTTGCTTGAGCCACTGGCGCTTGAGCAGACGTTGCAATAGGCTCAACAACTTCTGTCACGTCGGTTGAAGCCGCAGTAGGTGCCACGACAGAAGGTGTCACGACAATTGTTTCAACAACCGGTTTTTCAACAATAACTGTTTCTAGAGCTTCAGTTTCTACCGTGATTGGGGCAGTAATAGGTGTCGCTTCAAGCTGTGCAGTTGGCGCACTTTGAGTCACTTCAGGTGCAGCTGAAACTGAAACTGAAACAGGTTGAACCTGTATGACAGGGCTATTAACCATCACAGCAGATGTTGAATCAGTTAAGAAAAGCTCGTGGTTGCTGCTTTGAGGGTTGCCTTCTGAACTCAAACCATCAATTTGATCATCGTTTTGTTGAGTTGTGCTGTCACTGGTACGGCGACCGCGACGACCACGACGACCACGGCGACGAGGGCGATCTGAATCGGTCGTCTCTGGGGCTTCGGTACCTTCTATGCCATTCGCTACATCAGCAATACTTGCACCTTCAAGCGTATCACCCACCACCGCGGCGACAGCGCTATTGTTGGCTTTCAATATTGGTTCAATCGTTTCTGCAGCGATGTCGGTCTGAGCAACTGTTTCAGATGTCGTTTCTTCTTTGCGGGGACGGCCACGACCTCGACGAGTACGGCTGCTACGTGATTGAGTTTCTTCAGCTGACTGACCTTCTGTAGCTGTTGTCAAAACGGGGTTAGCGTTGGGTTGACGAACTTCTTCGGTTGACGCAACGGTTGTTGTGATATTCGCGGTTTGAGCGGGTCGTTGATCTTGCCGACGGTTGCGATTATTAGGGTTACGGTTGTTCCGCTGACCCGAACGATCGTTGCGGTTTGAGCCATTGGCTTGACGCGGTGCACGCGCTTCGGGTGCGGCGACAACGGGTGTGCTATCTGTTGAGCCACCAAACAACCAACCGAATAGGCGCTTAAACAAACTAGGCTGTGCGGTGGCGACAGGCGCAATTTGTTTTGGCGTTGAAGTGGGTGCGGGTTGTGAAGGGGTTACACCTTTAACCAAAGCTTCTGGTTTGAGGCGTTGAACTTCTTCTTTAGGGTTCCAAGCCAAGTCAGTTGAAGGGGCTTCCACACGATCAAAGCTTGACTTGATGTCTTCAAGACGAGGATCGTCATGCTTTAGGCGTTCAATGACATGGTGCGGTGTTTCAATGTGTTTATTTGGAATTAAGATCAAGTTGACCTTAAGACGCGCTTCGATTTTAGTGATATCGGCACGTTTTTCATTCAAGAGGAAAGTGGCTACTTCAACAGGCACTTGTGCATGAACAGCGGCCGTGCCCTCTTTCATGGCCTCTTCTTGCAATAAACGTAGAACGTTCAAAGCGCTAGACTCGGCATCGCGAACCACGCCCGTGCCATTGCAACGCGGGCAAGTGACGTGCGACCCCTCATTGAGAGCAGGTCGCAAACGTTGACGTGATAATTCCATCAAGCCAAAGCGAGAAATTTTGCCCATTTGAACGCGAGCACGGTCAACGTGTAACGCATCACGTAAGCGATTTTCCACTGCACGTTGGTTTTTGTTGTCTTCCATGTCGATAAAATCGATCACGATCAGGCCACCTAAGTCGCGCAAGCGCAATTGACGAGCGACTTCTTCTGCCGCCTCTAAGTTAGTGCGAGTAGCAGTTTCTTCAATATCAGCGCCACGCGTAGAGCGGGCTGAGTTCACATCAATAGCGACCAATGCTTCGGTGTGATCAATAACGATCGAACCGCCAGAGGGTAGGTTGACATGGCGAGAATAGGCCGTTTCAATTTGGTGTTCAATTTGAAAGCGTGAAAACAGCGGCACATCATCGCTATAACGTTTGACGCGTTGTACGTTATCAGGCATGACCACGCTCATGAACGCTGAAGCTTGATCAGCAATATCATCTGTATCAATTAAGATTTCACCAATATCGGGTGAAAAATAATCGCGTATCGCCCGAATAACCAAACTGGACTCAAGATAAATCAGTATGGGGGCTTTGTTTTCAGTGGCGGCGCCATCAATGGCCTGCCAAAGTTGCTGTAAATAAGAAAGATCCCATTGGAGTTCTTCAGTGTTGCGGCCAATGCCTGCTGTGCGGGCAATGATGCTCATACCTTGAGGTAGGTTGAGTTGGTCCATTGCTTCGCGTAACTCTTGACGGTCTTCACCTTCAATGCGACGTGACACGCCGCCACCGCGAGGGTTGTTGGGCATTAATACAAGATAACGGCCTGCTAAAGAGATAAAGGTGGTGAGGGCTGCGCCCTTATTGCCACGCTCTTCTTTTTCAACCTGAACAACCAGTTCTTGACCTTCATGCAAGGCATCTTGAATGCGGGTAGCCCGCACATCAACACCTTCTTTAAAGTAACTGCGAGCAACTTCTTTAAAGGGTAAGAAGCCGTGACGGTCTTCGCCATAGTTAATGAAACAGGCTTCAAGACCAGGTTCAATGCGTGTGATGACGGCTTTGTAAATGTTGCCTTTGCGCTGTTCGCGACCGGCGGTTTCAATATCGAGGTCAACAAGCTTTTGCCCGTCAACAATGGCTACGCGCAGTTCTTCTTGGTGCGTAGCGTTAAATAACATGCGCTTCATTCGTGCATTCTCCGTAAGGGTGGCGCGACAACGCGTCGCGCAGCCTGGGGAACTGAAGGCAGCTTACCAAAAAACGAACACACAAGCAGGTTGGTCAGAAACCAAACCCAATAAAAATCAGGCCAGCACAGCGCGCTTTTGAGCGCGGTTTTTGTTCAGCAAGTAGGTCATAAAAATACGTTTAAATTGACGGGTTAGAGCTGAAAACAACAGGCGGAAAGTTTCAACACCTGGTGCGGGAAAGTGAAAATTGTTATTGCTTATTCGTTAAAGTATTCTGTTAAGACCCAATAAGGTCTGCAATCAATCACCCTGAGCTTGAGGGGCGGGCGCTACAATGCGTATCTGAATTGACGGAGACTACCCAATTTGGCACATCTCAACGTCAAACGCTTCTCAAGCTTTTAAGGCTGTCATCATTATATGCCTGTTTTGTCCATACGCAAAGAACCCCATACTCCCCCCCCCGTTGTGAGGCTGGTTGACGTGACCCATGCCAATGAAGGCCAGCGCCTTGACAACTTCCTGATATCACTCTGCAAGGGTGTGCCGAAGAGTCGTTTATACAAAGCGGTGAGGTCAGGTGAGGTTCGGGTCAATCGTTCAAGAGCAAAAGTTGATCAGCGCCTAGAAATTGGTGATGTCGTGCGTGTTCCCCCCATGCGCGAGGCCGCACCTGCTGCCGCACGGTTTACGCCACCCAATGAATTCCCCATTGTTTTTGAAGACGAATCGCTACTGATTATTCATAAGCCTGCAGGGGTTGCTGTGCATGGTGGTAGTGGGGTTTCCCACGGCGTCATTGAGCAGCTGAGGGCCGCTCGCCCAGGGGCCGCTTTTTTAGAATTGGTTCATCGACTCGACCGTGATACGTCAGGTTTGCTCATGATCGCCAAACAAAGAAAGGCTCTCGTGCGCTTGCACAGCATGCTCAGAGAAGGGGGTGGTGATAAACACTATTTGGCCTTAGTAGAAGGTAACGTGCTCAATGACAGGCAGCATTTAAAGCAATCACTTGCTAAATGGACAACCCAAAGCGGTGAAAGACGTGTCAAAGTCGACCCCGAAGGCCAAGTAGCGCATACGGTTATCACTTGCATTAAAAGATTCGGCGAGTACAGTTTAGTTGACGCCGAGTTACGCACTGGGCGTACGCATCAAATTAGAGTGCATCTCGCGCATGCGGGTTTTCCAATAGTGGGCGATGATAAATATGGTCAAGACACAACAAAAGCTCTTTTCAAGTCAAAATGGGGGTTCGATAGAATGTTTTTACACGCTGCGCGGCTGTCTATCACCCATCCGACTTCAGGTGAAGCCTTAGCCGTTGAGGCACCTTTACCCGAATTATGCGAGCGTTTATTGAAATTATTGGCAAAGTGAGTGGCATTGATGTATCAACCTGAATCGCCTGTCGTTGTTCAACCTTACCGCCTAGTTGTTTTTGATTGGGACGGTACCCTCATGAACTCAACCGCAGACATTGCCTATGCCATACAAGCCGCCTGTCGCGACCTTGAGTTGCCAGTGCCAGATACTGCGGCTGCCAGTTGGGTAATTGGTTTATCTCTTGAGCGCGCCCTGTATTCCGTCGTACCAGACTTAACTGAAAGCCAGCGACCATTGTTTATTGATCGGTACAGATACCACTTTTTAAGGCGTGACCCTCATCTAGAGCTTTTTGATGGAGTGAAAAACCTGCTCGACACCTTACGTGAACGCTCGTTGACCCTAGCCGTCGCAACCGGTAAATCTAGAGTGGGGCTTGATCGAACATTGGTAGCAACGGGCCTAAAAGATTATTTTGCCATCACTCGCTGTGCAGACGAAACTTTCGGTAAGCCTCACCCCGCAATGCTTCAAGAAATCATGCAACATCTTTATATTGAGCCGCACGAGGTAGTAATGGTCGGTGATACGTCGCACGACCTTGATATGGCAGCCAACGCAGGCGTTCATGGTTTAGGCGTATCTTATGGAGCTCACACGGTTGAACATTTAAAAAAATCACCTCACCAAGATATTTTGCATAGTGTTGCAGCCGTTAAAAGTTGGTTACTGGAACGAGTTTGATGAACGCTCAGCCAAACTTTCAACATTGAAATGTTTTTTTTGAAAAAGACTTTGTATAGAACTTAATTTGTTCGAACGCATCAAAGCAATATAAAAGCATTTGTTTAGAGGAATATTATGAGCTTGCGTCAACCTTTCTCAACCCCCCCTTCGTCTGAAATCACGCCTGAACCGGTGTATTTCAAACGGCGTCACATTCTGCAAGCCAGCGCAGCCTTTACTGCGGGCTTAGCCTTGCCCTTTAGTGCTTCTTTTGCTCAAGCTGCACCGAGCCCTGCATCAGCTGGTTTAGCATCACTGCCTTCAACATTAAATAAAGCGTACTCGTTGCCAGATGCAATAACGCCAGAAAAAGATGCGACGACTTATAACAATTTTTACGAGTTTGGCTTCGAAAAAACTGAACCTGCTTACAACGCCCAAAAAATGAAAACCCGTCCTTGGACGGTGAGTGTTGAGGGTGAAGTCGAGAAGCCACAGCAGTTTGATATGGATGGATTATTAAAACTCGCACCCATGCAAGAGCGTATTTATCGCTTGCGTTGTGTAGAGGGTTGGTCGATGGTTATCCCATGGGTGGGCTATTCGTTATCTGATTTACTCAAGCAAGTTCAACCCACATCAAAAGCTAAATATGTGGAATTCATCACTGACATGCAACCTGATGTGATGCGTGGCTTGGGTTCTCGTGTTTTAGATTGGCCATACCGTGAGGGTTTGCGTATTGACGAAGCGATGAACCCGCTTACTCTATTAACCTTTGGTATGTATGGCAAAGTGTTGCCCAACCAAAATGGTGCGCCCGTGCGTATCATTGTTCCTTGGAAGTATGGTTTTAAATCAGGTAAGTCAATCGTAAAAATCAGGTTGACTGAAAAGCAACCGATTTCGAGTTGGATGGCGTCAGCCCCATTTGAATATGGGTTTTACGCTAACGTTAACCCTAAGGTCAGTCATCCCCGTTGGTCTCAGGCAACCGAGCGACGCATTGGTGAAGATGGCTTTTTCACGCGAAAGCGTGAAACACTGATGTTCAACGGTTATGAAAACGAGGTCGCTAGTCTTTATGCCAACATGGATCTCAAAAAGAATTTCTAATATTTCAAATATTTCTAAGCTAGCCCCACTGTTGAAAGCAGTTGCCATGCACGGCAAACCCGTATTGTTTGTGTTGGGTTTTTTTCCTTTGGCGCGGTGGGTTTGGTTGGGCTGGCACGACCAATTAACGGCTAATCCCATCGAGTTTTTATCGCGCTCATCTGGTACTTGGGTGCTGGTTTGCCTATTGGTTACTTTGACCATTACACCTCTGCGGCAAATAACAGGACAGTCCGCCTTTATTCGGTGGCGGCGCATGTGCGGGTTATTTACTTTTTTTTATGCCGTACTGCATGCTTTAACGTGGGCTTGGTGGGATCAAGGTTTTCTGTTGTCAGCCATGCTGCAAGACGTCATTCAGCGTCCTTTTATTGCCGTTGGATTTTTCGCTTTTGTCGGGTTGACGCTTCTGGCTGCGACATCAACGCATCGTGCCATGCGCGCATTGGGCCGACAATGGCAGCGTTTGCATCGCTTAATTTACATCATTGCATTTGCTGCAATCGTCCATTATTGGTGGCATAAAGCAGGCAAAAACGACTTTACGACCGTTTCAATTTATGCAGTCATTACATTTTTTTTGTTGGCTTGGCGTTTGCAGCGTTGGCGTTTAAGGCAGATTGAAACAAAAACAAAGCTGGCTGATCATTCGTAACCGGCACAGGTTGCTTTGCCCATTGTTGAACATTAAGTGTTCGAATGAATTCATTTGTGCCCGTTAAATCACTCGCGATGCACAATAGCGTATGACTTTTCAGCGTTTTAATGAGCGTATCGAACATCGCTAAGTTGCGATAAGGTGTTTCGATCATTAATTGTGTTTGCTGTTGTTGCGAAGATATTGATTCCCAAAGCTTAATCTGTCTGGCGCGCTCGTCGGGTTTGATGGGGGCGTAGCCATGAAAGGCGAATCGTTGCCCATCTAAACCGCTGGCCATCAACGCCAATAAAATAGAAGAGGGACCAACCCATGGTTTGACGGGTGCCCCCCATTGGTGAGCGATCGTGACAGCTCGGGCGCCAGGGTCTGCGACAGCAGGGCAACCTGCTTCAGACACTAAACCTATGCTGATACCAGCCTTGAGTGGTTCAAGCCATCCTTGGAGGGTTGCAAGCTCGACCCGGGCGTTGAGCTCGTGCATCACAACGTCTTGTAGAGCATGTTGCAAGGGCATGGTTTTTAAAAAAGCTCGGGCGGTTTTTGAGTTTTCGGCAATGTAATGGGTTAAACCTCCGGCACAGCTCTGAGCCGCTAGTGGCAACCATTGGTCTGGTGTTGTGGCAGATAAGCCAACAGGTATGAGGTGCAGCGTACCGAGTTGTGTATTTTGATTCATTAAATATTGACGTTTAAAGGGTCTAGGCGCTACTATTTTAAACTTTGCTGAAAAGCCTTGCTAAAAAACATGATTCCAACAATAGATTCTCAATGGTTTAAATCATGCGAAGCGCACTGGGGCTCGGTTCGGGCCTTAGATGTTTTTGCAATTGCAGTTCACAATCAAAAACTTCAGGGTGCTTTTAGTCTTCAATCACTGGACCGCGTTGTACAAGATTTGTCAGAGCAGCCTTATGTTAAAGATCTTGAGCATATGCCCAATACAGGCTTAGGTGTGGTTTGGTTTGAATTAACGGGCCGTACCGATAATCAAGAACGCATGTGGCTCGATTTGCAAGTGGTTACTAAAGTCTCTTTAACTTGTCAGCGTTGCTTGGTGCCTTTTGTGTTTGAAGTTAATGAAAACATTCCGTTTCATTTGGTGCGTCGCCCAAATCAAGTAGAAAGCGAAGCTGACGATATCGACCCTGATGCACCCGAGAGGTTGTTGGGTTCAGGTCGTTTTGACCTTATGGGTTTAATTGAAGATCAAATTATTCTTGGTTTGCCTTACGTTCCCAAGCACGATGTATGTCCTAAAACAGTTGATAATCGGCATCTGCCCGAATTGAGTGCTGTTGAGCCCTTAGAAAATGAGAAAAAGTCACCATTTCATGCGTTAAAAGTTCTTAAAAAAGACATCTAAAAAACCTGAAAGAGGCTTAAAAAAGTCTTCAAATGTGGGTTTAAATACAATTCAAGTTCGTTAAAATTACAAAACGTTAAAATTCATATCGCGACAGCGTATAATATTATGCTTATTAGGAGTAATCATGGCCGTACAGCAAAACAAAAAATCACCCTCAAAGCGTGGCATGCACCGTTCACACGACTTTTTGGGTAATCCACCCACTGCAATTGAGCCCAATTCAGGCGAGTTGCATTTGCGTCATCACATTAGCCCAAATGGGGTCTATCGTGGTCGTAAAGTTCTTAAAACTAAGTCAGACGATTAAGCATCATTAAATGGGTTCAGACGCATCTTTAGCGTCTCACGCCAAAACAACTGTGGCGCCCGTTACTCGTATTGCGGTTGATTGTATGGGTGGTGATTTCGGTATATCCGTCACCATTCCGTCCTCGCTCGAGTTCGCGCAACTAAATGGCAATGTTCATTTACTATTGGTCGGGTTGCAAGAGCCAATTGAACAAGCCTTAGTTGTTGCTTTGGGTCGTTTTCCGCTGGTTGGGCCTGATCGCTACACTATCATTCCTGCAACTGAAGTTGTCACAATGTGCGACTCAGTAGAGGTCGCTTTACGGCGTAAAAAAAATTCATCTATGCGGGTTGCGGCTCAATCAGTTAAAGATGGTTTGGCTGATGCCTGTATTTCTGCTGGCAACACAGGCGCCTGGATGGCGATATCTCGGTATGTGCTTAAAACTATGGAGGGCATCGATCGCCCAGCCATTGCCGCCGCATTGCCCAATCAAAAAGGTGGAGCAACCACGATGCTTGACTTAGGTGCAAACGTAGATTGCACCGCCGAGCATCTTTTGCAGTTTGCCATTATGGGGTCAGCCTTAGCGCAAGTACAAGACCCCTCCAAGCGCCCAACAGTGGGTTTGCTTAACATTGGCGAAGAAGCCATCAAAGGTAACGATATCGTTAAGCAAGCTGGTGAAATGCTGCGCAGCAGCCAACTGAATTTTTTTGGTAACGTAGAAGGTAACGATATATTCAAAGGTACAGTAGATGTGGTGGTTTGCGATGGCTTTGTGGGTAATGCTGTGCTTAAGTCGGTTGAAGGTATGTCGCACATGCTCAGCGCAATGATTCGCGAAGAGTTTTCTCGCAACCTATTCACAATGATGTCTGGTCTTTTGGTTAAACCTGTATTGAATAGTTTGCGCCGCCGTGTTGATAACCGTCGTTACAATGGCGCAGCCCTTTTAGGTCTACGAGGGCTTGTTTTTAAAAGTCACGGTTCTGCCGACGCCTTTGCCTTTCGTCATGCGTTACAACGGGCTTACGATGCCGCAGAAAGTGGTTTAATCGATCGCATTGCCGTTGCAATGGTCAACACCATACCCGTTAGTCTTGCAACGCCGACCGAAACGTTAGAACGAGAGGTAACATGACACTGGCACCTACTTTCTCCCGTATAACGGGTACAGGTAGCGCATTACCTGAGCGTGTCGTCAGTAATGATGACTTGGCAGCAGATTTGGCCACCCGAGGTATAGAAACTTCACATCAATGGATAGTGGAGCGTACGGGTATTCTTCAACGTCATATTGCTGAGACGGGCATTAATACAAGCGATTTAGCCACACAAGCAGCGCAAAAAGCCATCGAAAAAGCGGGTATTCAAGCCAGCGACATTGATTTAATTATTGTTGCTACGTCAACGCCCGACTATATTTTTCCCAGTACGGCTTGCTTGGTTCAAGCCAGCCTAGGCAACCAAACGGCTGCGGCCTTTGATTTGCAAGCGGTTTGTAGTGGTTTTGTTTATGCCATGGTTACGGCAGATAGTTTTATTAAAGCTCAGCGCGCACGCTGCGCATTAGTCATTGGTGCCGAGGTTTTTTCTCGCATTCTTGATTGGAACGATCGCGGTACCTGCGTGCTGTTCGGTGATGGTGCAGGCGCTGTTATTTTGCAAGCATCTGCTGAGCCAGGTATTTTGGCAGCAGGTTTGCATGCTGATGGTCGTCAGCAACACATATTGTGCACGGCAGGCCAGGTCTCGCACGGTCAGGTAACAGGTGACCCCTTTTTACGTATGGACGGTCAAGCGGTTTTCAAGCAAGCTGTCAAAGTTCTTGAAAAATCTGCTCTTGATGTATTGGCTCAAGCCAACATGACTGTAAACGATATTGATTGGTTAATACCTCATCAAGCCAACGTCCGTATTCTTAACTTTCTGGCAAAAAAAATGGGTATACATCCAGACAAGCTCGTTGTAACCCTTGATAGTCATGCCAACACATCTGCTGCAAGTGTGCCCCTCGCGCTCGATGTTGCCTCTCGCGACGGGCGTATTCAACCCGGCCAAATTGTCTTGCTTCAAGGCGTTGGTGGCGGTTTTACGTGGGGTTCAGTTTTATTAAAAGTATAAATTTTCACTTTTAACTGATGCTTTGTTATATCGTTTCAAATAATGAATTTACTAATTAAAAGGCCCTTTGCATGAAGTTCGCTTTTGTATTTCCCGGTCAAGGCTCCCAGTCTGTCGGAATGCTCAATTCTTGGCAAGATCAACCTGATGTTCAACAACTTTTGAGCCAAGCGAATAACGCGTTAGGCAGCGACTTGTCCGGTTTAATTGCGCAAGGCCCCGTTGAGTCACTGAATCTCACCACAAACACTCAACCCGCAATGCTTGTGGCAGGTTTAGCGGCGCATGCAGCGTGGGTGGCTGCTGGCGGCCCAGCCCCAGCTCTTATGGCGGGCCACAGTTTAGGTGAATACGCCGCCCTGACTGCCGCGGGTTCACTCAAGCTAGAAGACGCTGTACGGTTGGTGCGCATTCGAGCTGACGCTATGCAGGCTGCTGTGCCGGTTGGCATGGGCGCTATGGCTGCAATTCTAGGCCTCGACGACGAGGCGGTTAAAGTCGCTTGTGAAAGCGCTGCAGAAGGACAAGTGGTTGAGGCGGTCAATTTTAATGCGCCCAATCAAGTGGTTATTGCAGGCCACGAGGCTGCTGTCGAGCGTGCAATGGTTCAAGCAAAGGCAGCTGGTGCAAAACGAGCCATTCGTCTTCCCGTTTCAGCGCCGTTCCACTCAAGTTTAATTAAACCAGCAGCCGATGTATTGGCTCAGGCTTTGGCGCAGGTTGATGTTAGCGTCTGTGCTGTGCCGGTTATTCACAACGTTGATGCACAAATTCACGCATCAGCCGATGAAATACGTGTGGCTTTAGTTAGTCAAGCTTGGCATGCCGTTCAATGGGTTCGAACCATTCAAGCCATGCGTGCGGCCGGCATCACTCATATTGTTGAGTGCGGCCCAGGTAAAGTGCTTGCAGGTTTGGTCAAACGTATCGATCCAGAGTTAATCGGCTTGTCGGTGGCAGACCCTGAGTCGCTTCAGCAGGCGCTTGATACCCTAGCCAGTAACTCTTAAAGTATGATGTTTAATTAAGTAAAGTAGGCCAGCAAGTTAGGTATAGTTTAGGTTTGATGTAGCTGTTGTTTAGTGAAAATTTAAAAAATCATCTTAAAATGCATCAGCTCAGTGTGACTAATATGCTAACTATGTCATTAAGAGTGTTTCGTTAAATAAGCAACTAATCTATAAAGTGCGGTCAAGCTTTTCTATTAATTTACGGCTAAAGCTTTTAATGAGGAACGTTAAGTAATGGAACTAAAGGGTAAAACGGTACTCGTCACGGGCGCTTCGCGCGGTATTGGGCAAGCAATTGCGTTATTGTTAGCGGAAAAGGGCGCAACGGTTGTTGGCACAGCTACCTCTGAGTCGGGTGCGGCAGCTATAACCTCTAGATTATCGAGCTTGGGAGGTCGAGGCGTTGTTCTCAATGTTGATAATGCTCAAGCATGCAGCGATTTAATTGAAACGATGAATAAAGACAGCTTAGGCGGCCCTCATATTTTGGTCAATAATGCGGGTATTACTCGCGATACACTCGCCATGCGTATGAAAGATGAAGACTGGGCTGCAGTTATTGAAACAAACTTGTCAAGTGTGTTTAGGCTGTCTCGTGGGGTCATGCGCGGCATGATGAAGGCGCGTTGGGGCCGCATTATTAATGTTACTTCTGTTGTGGGTTCAAGCGGTAACGCAGGCCAAGCCAACTATGCTGCAGCGAAAGCGGGTGTTGCGGGCATGTCTCGCGCCTTGGCGCGTGAGCTCGGCAGCAGAAACGTTACGGTAAACTGCGTGGCACCTGGTTTTATTGCCACAGACATGACTGATGCCCTAAACGAAGCCCAAAAAACAGCCCTTTTGACACAAATTCCTTTGGGTCGTCTTGGCGAACCAAAAGAAATTGCAGCAGCCGTTGCCTTCCTGGCATCGTCTTCTGCAGACTATATTACGGGTACGACTTTGCATGTTAATGGCGGCATGTACATGTAATCAGGTTTTATTTTGCCGCTTGGCTATAATCAAATATAATTTTTTTTCCCATCAGGAGATATGAATGGAAAGCATCGAACAGCGCGTTAAGAAGATCGTCGCTGAGCAACTTGGCGTTAACGAGGCCGAGATCAAAAACGAGTCATCCTTTCTTGACGACCTCGGTGCCGACTCGCTCGACATGGTCGAGTTAGTTATGGCTCTTGAAGACGAATTTGAAACCGAGATTCCCGACGAAGAAGCTGAGAAAATCACAACTGTTAAACAGGCTGTTGATTACATCGAATCGAACTCGAAAAAGTAATATGATTTGCATACCTTAACGTATGCAGCGGGGCGGTTGGGCTTAAGTTATACCAGCACAAGAGCATACAAAACTCTCGTGTGTTAGGTCTTACCTTGCGCTTTAACCGCCCTGCTTTTTGACCTCAAGGAGCTCGTCTTGAAACGACGCGTGGTAATTACAGGGTTGGGCATTGTCTCACCCGTCGGAAATGACATTCAAACGGCCTGGCAAAATATTGTGGGCGGTCAAAGTGGTATTGGGCGAATTACGCGTTTTGACCCAACTGATTTCAACTGCCATATCGCAGGCGAGGTCAAAGACTTTGATGTGACACAATACTTGTCTGCAAAAGAAGCACGTCAAATGGATACTTTTATTCATTATGGCATTGCTGCGGGCATTCAGGCATGGAAAGATTCAGGCCTTGAACTGACAGAGGAAATGGCAACGCGAGCGGGTGTTATTGTTGGGTCAGGTATTGGTGGGTTACACCGTATCGAAGACACACAAACTGAATATTTGGCTAAAGGCCCGCGCCGCATTTCACCCTTTTTCGTACCAGGTTCACTTATTAACTTGGTTTCAGGGCATTTGTCGATTATGCTTAACCTTAAAGGGCCATCTTATGCTGTGGTCTCAGCATGCACGACAGGCTTGCACTCGATTGGTGATGCCGCTCGTCTAATTGAGTATGGTGATGCAGATGTTATGGTGGCTGGCGGTACTGAGGCAACCATTTCACCGCTTGGTATTGGTGGTTTTGCCGCCATGCGTGCCTTATCCACTCGTAACGATGACCCCACATCGGCTTCGCGTCCATGGGATATCGATCGAGATGGCTTTGTAATGGGTGAAGGGGCCGGCGTATTAATTTTAGAAGAATATGAGCACGCTAAAAAACGCGGTGCTCGTATTTATGGTGAGTTTGTGGGCTATGGCTTAAGTTCCGATGCACATCACATCACTGCGCCTGATTGCGATGGGCCTAAGCGAGGTATTGCAATGGCCTTGAATCATGCGGGTATAAATGTTGATCAAGTGCAATATGTAAATGCGCACGGTACGTCAACACCAATTGGTGATAAAAATGAAACTGAAGCCATTAAGTTAGCTTTTGGTGATGCCGCAACAAAACTGGTTATCAACTCTACTAAGTCAATGACGGGTCATTTGCTAGGGGCTGCAGGAGGTATAGAAGCTGTCTTCACGACGTTAGCGGTTTATCATCAAATCTCACCCCCTACGATCAACATTTTTAATCAAGACCCTGAATGTGATCTTGATTATTGTGCGAACGAAGCGCGAGATCTTAAAATTGAGGTTGCACTTTCAAATTCGTTTGGCTTTGGTGGTACCAATGGCTCAATGGCTATTAAACGAGTTTGAGGGTGCTTGACGTTAATGTGTCCAAACCAACGAAAATGACTCATCAAGGGGTTTGTGTAAGCTTTTTAAACCCCTTGATTACTCAGTTTTTAACGGGTATTGCCATTTTAATGGCATGCATTAGCGTGTCTTTAAATATAATATGGCAACCCGTATCGGGTTACTTTTCTGTTTTGATTGTTATAAGTTTGGGGATTGTTTTCTACTATTGTGTGGTGCATGTTAAAAAACTGAACGCCTTAGCAGGTAGGTCAAAACAGTTAAAAATTACACCCTCCCAAATTTTTATTAAGACCCTTACAGGTCAAACCATACCCGTTGCCATCAAATCTGTTTGGTGGCATGAATGGGGCTGTACGCTTCTTGTAGGTTCACTTTGTCCCAAAACATCTCAACGATTGAACGGTACCTTGTCAGTTTGGAAAAGTCAAAATACAGCGCAAAACTATCGTTTGGCCAGTATTTGCCTATCCAATCAAGTCAGTTCTGCGCATTGGGATAAGGCGGCGAACTCATGCCTAACCTAAGCGAGCGAGATATTGATGCTGCACTGGTTACACGTGTGCAGCAGGGTGACAAAAAGGCTTTTGATTTGTTGGTACTGAAGTATCAACGCAAAATCATTCGATTGTTATCGCGCATGATTCGCGATCAAAATGAAATTGAAGATGTTGCTCAAGAGGCTTTTATAAAAGCTTATAAGGCCTTGCCTCAATTCCGCGGCGACAGCGCTTTTTATACATGGCTCTATCGCATTTCCATTAATACGGCACGCAACTGGTTGTCGCAAAATAGCCGGCGACCGAGTTCACCAAATATGAATGTTTCAGAAAATGATGAAACTTTTAGTGAAATTGACAACCTAACTGATAGTCATACTCCAGAAGCTGAAATGGTTAGTCGGGAAATTGCTGCCAGTGTTAACCAAACGATTGAGTCTTTGCCCGATGAGTTGCGTCAAGCCATCGTTATGCGCGAAATTGATGGCATGAGTTATGAAGATATTGCGTTGGCAATGAGTTGTCCAATTGGCACCGTCCGGTCACGTATTTTTCGGGCAAGGGAAGCAATTGCGACAAAGCTAAGACCCATTATGGGAAATGAAGGCGATCAAAGATGGTGAGGAACGTTTTTAATGAGCAATCAATTTAACAATCAAGTCGTGAATATAAAGTTGCACGCTTTAGAGCGTTTGTCGGCAACCCTTGATGCAGAAGACATTGACACCATAGATCAATTGCGTATGGATGACTTGTTGGCACAGCAACAAGACTGGGAGCTGTATCACTTAATTGGTGATGTCATGCGTAGCCCTGAATTAGCGCTCAAGCCAGTGACCAATCTGACTCAAAAGATTGCGTTTAAAATAGATCAAGAGCCTGCTCTTTCTTCAGCCGATGTTAAAAATGCAGTAAATTCAGCTAACATCGTCGTTCATTCATCACGGTGGCAGCGTTATTGGCCCTCGCTTGCAATGGCTGCTGCTTTAGCTTCAGTGGTCTGGGTTGCACAGCCAATTATTAAACAGATGGAAGGTTCGCAAAACGCCGCTCAATTTGCTCGGGCTAAAACTGAATCAATTACGTCATCAACAAGACTTTATTCTTATGTTCGGGCTCATCGAGATTTATCAGGCCCTGCGGTGGTTCAAACTCGCCCAGTGGTTGACGGAACAGTCAAGTGATACAACGTTTTTTAAGGCGGTTAACGGTTTATGCGTTGTGTTTAGCGGGGCTACATTCTGGTTTTGCGTTTGCAACAAATCTAATCGAATTAAACCCAACTCAAACGCTCGATGTGCTAGGCCGTATTCAGCAAGCGGCCCAAACATTGAATTACCAGGGTCTGTTCGCTTTTCATGAAAATGGAGAAATGCAATCGTTACGAATCATTCATCAGTTTGACGGAAAAAATCAGCAAGAACGGCTCATAGAGCTTGACGACACGCCACGAGAGTATTTGCGCTTGAATCAAACCGTTCAGTGCTTCATGCCAGATTTAAAGTTAATTTTAATTGAGCCTGCGAATGGTAGACGCTTTCCTGACTTGTCAGTTTCTGATGTTGATGCCGTTTTAAAAAATTACACGCTTTGGGCTGATCCAAAACCCCATCGGGTTGCAGGCCGTGCGTGCCAAAGGTATGAAATTAAACCTCGCGATACCTATAGGCGCGCGCACAATCTGTGTGTTGATACTGAAAGCAACCTTTTACTTAAATCACAAGCCATCAACAGGTTAGGGCAAATTATTGAACAAGTTGCATTTAGCGAAATTAGTATTGGTGAGCCCATTAGCGATTTAGCTTTTAGGCCTTCATGGTCAACTGACGGCTGGCAGGTTATAGAGAAAGTTCAAAAACCTGTCGATTTAGAAGCTTTAGGTTGGAAGATAGCGTCTGTTGCTGGTTTTAATCACCATATGCAAATGAGTCGTATGCTCGCGCCAAATGAATGGGTGCACCAAGTTGTAATGTCTGATGGCTTAGCTGTTATGTCAATTTTTATTGAACCTTATCGCGCACAGCAGTCTGATACACACAAACCACGATTAGGTCAGGTGGGAACGGTCAACGTTCTTGCTCAGCAAAAAAATGACTATTTAGTGACGGTTTTGGGTGAAGTACCGCCCGACACGTTAGAGAAAATTTTTGAATCTATTGAGTATCAACCCCCCAAGGTTAGAACTAAAAAAATACGCTAATTAACAATAATTACCGGAGCAGTCCATGCGAGAATATAAATATAACGTGTTAAATAAAACTGAAGCTTGTAAAGCTGTACCTTCATCAAAACGTATGAAACGCATGGCTGTTGCAACATTTGCAACAGCATGTTTAATTTTTGCAATGTCTTCTGCTATGGCGGCAGATGCAAGCAACGAATCAGTCAACAATAACGCTGTCGTTCAGGTTTCATTGCCTGACTTCACGCAAATTGTTGAAAAATCAGAAAATGCTGTTGTTAATATTCGCACGACAGCAAAAGTTGCCGTGCAACCTGCTGGTGGCGGAAATGGGCAAGACCCGTATGAAATGTTTCGTCGATTCTTTGGCCCAGACTTTAATATTCCGGGCATGCCTAACCCTAAAGCGAACCCTCATGGCGGCGGCGGCGGGAATGCCCCAACGCCTGCACCTCAAGAGCGTAGCGTGCCAAGTGGAGTAGGTTCTGGTTTTTTTATTTCTGAAAATGGTTCAATCTTGACCAATCACCATGTCATCGCTGATGCAGACGAAATCATTGTGACTTTGACTGATGGCCGTGAATTTAAAGCCAAAGTCGTGGGCAGCGATGAGCGCACTGATGTGGCGTTGCTTCAAGTTGATGCAAAAGATATGGCAACTTTACCGATTGGTAACCCCAAGAAACTTAAAAAAGGGCAATGGGTATTAGCTATTGGTTCACCGTTCGGCCTTGAATCAACCGTAACGTCTGGCATTGTGAGTGCCATTGGCCGTGAAACAGGTGACTATCTGCCTTTTATTCAAACCGACGTCGCCGTTAATCCAGGTAACTCAGGTGGGCCTTTATTAGATTTGCAAGGTCAAGTAGTCGGTATTAATTCCCAAATCGTTTCACGCAGTGGTGGTTTCATGGGTATTTCCTTGGCCATTCCGATTGATGAGGCCATGATGGTCGTGGCGCAGCTTCAAGAAAACGGTCGTGTGACGCGTGGCCGTTTGGGCGTACAAATTGGTGAGGTCAGTCTAGAAGTGGCTCAAGCCATTGGCTTAAGTAAAGCCGAGGGTGCCATGATCAGTGCTGTGATGCCAGATAGTCCTGCTCAAAAAGCGGGTATTGAGGCGGGCGATATTATTCTTAAATTTGACAGTAAACCCATAAAAAAATGGTCTGATTTACCCAGAGTCGTGGGTTCAACTAAACCAGATAGTTCAGTCAAGGTCGATGTGTGGCGCAAGGGTAAAGTGGTTGTCTTGAACGCAACAGTTGGTGAAGTGAAGGCTCCGACTGCTCAGGCAAAAGTAGACGAAAAAAAGCCAGAGCCGAAAACTAAACCTTCTGTCAGTGCATTGGGCATGACCGTTATTCCCCTCTCAGCTGACGCGAAGAAAGAACTTAAACTCACTAGTGGGGTTGAAGTAACAGCGGTCACGGGTGAGGCAGCTAATGCAGGTATCAATCAGGGTGATGTCATTTTAACCCTAGGTAATACTGATATTACTTCCCCAGAGCAGTTTGTGTCTGTGGCGGGCAAGCTTGACCAAACCAAAGCAATGGGTGTCATGGTGAGACGCGGTGAGCAAACTCAATGGATTCTTTTAAAGCCTACGACGAAGTAAAGCTATAAGGGCTAAAATAGCCTATTCCGTAAAATCCTAGGGGTGAGCTAAAAGCGCCCCTAGGTTTTTGTGATTTTTGCGCAAATTATCTGCGCCGTTTTGACTTTTGTTAGGGTGCCATGCAGCACATTCGTAATTTTTCAATTATCGCGCACATCGACCACGGTAAATCAACCTTGGCCGATCGTTTAATTCAGCGTTGCGGCGGCTTGGCGGACCGTGAAATGTCAGCCCAAGTGCTTGACTCAATGGACATTGAGCGAGAGCGGGGCATAACCATCAAAGCCCAAACGGCCGCGCTTGAATATACCGCAAAAGATGGTAAGAAATATAATTTCAATCTGATCGATACACCTGGTCACGTTGACTTCTCGTATGAAGTGAGTCGTTCGCTATCGGCGTGCGAGGGGGCACTGTTAGTGGTTGATGCCTCTCAAGGCGTTGAAGCCCAAACGGTTGCGAACTGCTATACCGCCATTGAGTTGGGTGTTGAAGTCGTACCCGTACTCAATAAAATGGATCTTCCCCAAGCTGACCCTGAGGGTTCGAGAGCTGAAATTGAAGACGTTATTGGTATTGACGCCACCGACGCCATCGCGGCTAGTGCCAAAACAGGTTTGGGTATTGACGAAATTCTTGAAACGATTATTGTGCGTATTCCACCGCCTAAAGGCGACCCAGAGGCTAAATTACAAGCCCTCATAGTCGATTCATGGTTTGATAATTATGTTGGCGTTGTCATGTTGGTGCGTGTTGTCAATGGCACGTTGAAGCCTAAAGATAAGCTCACATTTATGGCAACAGGCGCCACGCACTTATGTGAACAAGTAGGTGTTTTTACCCCAAAATCTGTACCTCGACCCTTGCTTTCAGCTGGTGAGGTGGGTTTTGTGATTGCGGGTATAAAAGAACTGAAAGATGCAAAAGTAGGTGACACCATTACTATCACGGGTAAGGCTGCTGACTCAGCTTTGCCAGGTTTTAAAGAGGTACAGCCACAAGTATTTGCAGGTTTATACCCTGTTGAAAGTAGCGAGTTTGATCAGCTGCGCGACTCGCTTGAAAAACTTAAACTTAACGACGCTGCCTTAATGTACGAACCAGAAGTGTCTCAAGCGCTGGGTTTTGGTTTTAGATGCGGTTTCTTGGGTCTTTTGCATATGGAAATCGTGCAAGAGCGGCTCGAGCGTGAGTTCGACATGGACATCATCACAACAGCTCCCTCAGTCGTTTACGAGGTTGTACTCAATAATGGTGAAGTCGTCTCAATTGAAAGCCCGGCACGTATGCCAGAAGTGGGCGGTTTTCAAGAAGTACGAGAGCCCATTGTTGCCGTCACACTCTTTATGCCGCAAGAGTATGTTGGTCCTGTTATGACTTTATGCAACCAAAAGCGGGGCGCCCAACTTGACATGAACTATCATGGCCGTCAAGTTCATCTCCACTACGAAATACCGCTTGCTGAAATTGTGCTTGATTTCTTTGACAAGCTTAAATCTGTTTCACGTGGTTATGCGTCTATGGATTACGCATTTAAAGAGTATCGTCCTTCAGATGTCGTCAAGGTTGATGTGTTGATAAATGGTGATCGGGTTGATGCCTTATCAAGCATTTGTCATCGCTCAACTGCTCGTTACCGATCACGTGAAGTTGTATCGAAAATGCGCGCGTTGATACCGAGGCAAATGTATGATGTGGTGATTCAAGGAGCGATTGGCTCTGAAATTATTGCCCGTGAAAATGTTAAAGCTTTACGTAAAAACGTCTTGGCAAAGTGCTATGGCGGTGATATTTCTCGTAAGAAAAAACTACTTGAAAAGCAAAAAGCTGGTAAAAAACGTATGAAGCAGGTTGGAAGTGTTGAAATTCCACAAGAGGCTTTTTTAGCGATCTTACAAGTTGAAGATAAGTAGGTAATAAGATATGAGTTGGAATTTTTCTTTAATTTTGTTCATTGCGTTAATTGTCTCGGGTATCGTTTGGTGCGCTGATAAATTTTGGCTCAAGAAAAAACGCTCAGCTGATGCGAAAACCCCTTGGTGGGTTGAGTACGGGGCCAGTTTCTTTCCCGTTATTCTGTTTGTGTTCGTGCTGAGATCGTTTATTGTTGAACCGTTTCGCATACCCTCTGGTTCAATGTTGCCTACATTGCAGTCGGGCGATTTGATTTTGGTCAACAAATATACTTATGGTATTCGTCTGCCTATTATTGATCGTGAAGTGATCCCGATTGGTAAGCCTGCACGGGGTGATGTGATGGTGTTTCGTTACCCTGTTGACACCCGCGTTGATTACATTAAGCGTGTTATAGGTTTGCCAGGTGATGAGGTTGCTTACTTAAATAAAAAGCTATTCATTAATGGAAAGGCCGTACCCACAACACGTGATGGCGACTATTTTGAGCCTGATCGCGTGGCCTACACTGCACAATACATAGAAAATCTAGGTGTTGTTGAGAATAAGATATTGCAAGATGCTCGCGCAATGTCAGAAATTAGGCCTATTTGGCGCTTTCCTGGTCATGAGAACTGCCAGTATAGCCGTGAGGGTATACGGTGCGTGGTGCCAGCTGATAGCTACTTTATGATGGGTGACAATCGAGATAATAGTCTTGACAGCAGATTTTGGGGCTTTGTGCCGAAAGAAAATATCGTAGGCCGAGCCTTTTTCATCTGGATGAATTTTTCACAACCTAGTCGTATTGGTTTTTTCAACTAAATGTCATCTGACTTAAACTTTAAACAACTGGAATTAGCACTAACCTATACCTTCAAAGATGCATCATTTCTTGAACAGGCTTTGACGCATCGTAGTCATAGTAATCGTCATAACGAACGTCTTGAGTTTTTGGGTGATGCCATACTTGGTGCATGTGTGTCGACCATGCTTTATCATCGCTACCCAAATCTAAATGAAGGCGATTTGTCACGTGTGCGATCAAACCTAGTGAAACAGTCAGCACTAGTTGACATTGCACAGTGTTTAAATTTATCAAGTTACTTACATTTAGGCGAGGGTGAGCTTAAGAGTGGTGGGTTCAGGCGCCCCTCTATTTTGGCCGATACGGTCGAGGCCATCTTTGCCGCTATTTACCTTGATGGCGGGTTTGAAACCGTTAGTCTCGTCATTGAAAACTTATATAAACCTGTGGTGGCAAGGGTTGACCCCCAAACCATTGGTAAAGATGCGAAAACGCTATTGCAAGAACTATTGCAGGGCCACAAATTAAATTTACCAACTTATACTGTCGTCGCCACGCATGGTGCCGCACATAACCAACAATTCGAAGTGCAATGTGAAGTGCCCATGCTCGAAATTGAAGTACGCGCTGCGGGTGCGAGCCGCCGAGCAGCAGAGCAGTTGGCAGCCAAACAAGCCTTTGATATTGCCATGACTTTAAGCTTAACACCCGCTCGCAAACGCCCCAGTCGTGTTAAACATTCACCCCAACTCACTCTACCCGTAGCGGTTAAGCAGGACGTTAAATGACAGACTCTATTCAAGTTGATGTGCTGAGCAGTGAACCATCTGCTGGCACGCACCAATGTGGTTTTATTGCAGTGATTGGTCGTCCCAATGTCGGCAAATCAACACTAACCAATGCATTGATTGGTGCAAAAGTATCAATTGTCTCGCGTCGTGCACAAACAACTCGTCATCGTATTCATGGTGTGTTGTCTCAACCCGATGCGCAGTTTGTGTTTGTTGACACCCCCGGCTTTCAAACCCGTCATGGTGGTGCCATGAACAAAATGATGAACCGCGTGGTGACACAAACATTAGCTGATGTTGATGTGGTTCTGTTCGTGGTTGAAGCGGGCAAGTGGTCGCCAGGTGATCAGCAATTGTTGGCTATGTTGCCAGACCCAGCACGCACCATTTTAGTAGTGAGCAAAATTGATGAGCTTAAAAGCAAAAATGATTTGTTCTCTTTTGTCTCTAAAATTGTAGAACAATACCCGTTTAGCGCGGTTGTACCCGTCAGTGCAGATAAGAATAAACAGCTTGATGTGTTGTTAAGCGAAGTAAAAAAACGCTTGCCAGTTAACGAGCCATTTTTTGAAGCTGACACGCTAACAGATCGTCCTGTGCGTTTCATTGCAGCGGAATACATACGTGAAAAAATATTTCGTTTAGTGGGTGACGAACTTCCTTATTCCTGTACGGTTGTCATTGAGGAGTGGGAGGAATTGCCCAATCGTGTCAACATTGCGGCGTGTGTATTGGTTGAACGCGAGAGCCATAAACCGATTTTGCTAGGCGCAGGGGGGGCTCATATGAAGCGTATTGCCAGTGAGGCCCGACATGAAATTGCGCAGTTACTTGACTGTTCAGTTCACCTTGAGGTGTATATCAAGGTTAGAAAGGGTTGGGGCAATCGCGAAAGTAGTTTGCGAGAGTTGGGTTACGAGTAACCATGCAAAGAAAAAGTACACGGGTACTTGATTCATCAGCCTTTGTGCTGCACACCACGCCTTGGCGTGAAACCTCATTATTAGTGAAAGTATTTAGTCGAGAACACGGCATATTATTAATGGCTGCAAAAGGGGCAAAGCGGCCCTATTCAGGCTTACGAGCAGTGTTATCCGTGTTTCAACCCGTGCAGCTTTCTTGGGCAGGTCGTAATGAGGTTCGAACACTGACGCGTGCCGAATCAGTGGGTGCCCTCAATATTGCGGGTCAAGCACTGATGTCTTGTTGGTACATGAATGAGTTATTACTGAAGTCTTTACTTCGCGAAGACCCTCACCCGCATCTTTTTGATGCGTATGATGACGCATTAAGACAGTTGGCAGCAGGGGCAACCCCTAATCCAGTTCTTAGACGTTTTGAATGGCTATTTTTGCAAGAAACAGGGTACGGCGCTGATCAACCCATGCCAGACTTTGATGACCCCATTCAAGCGTCGAAGGCCAAACTATTGCTCAGACGTCGAATTGTTGAGCATTTTGAGCTCAACAGGTTAACAACGCGTGATGTGATGCAAAGCTTGCAGCCTTATGCCTCGAACCGATCGAGCACTGTGATCAGTATTGAGTAGACTTACAAGGCAAAAAAACCCACCAAGGTGGGCTAAAAATTGATTAGCTTATGAATTTAGTCGCGGCTACCACCAAAAATACCTAATAGCGCTAACAAGTTTACAAAAACGTTGTAGACATCTAGGTAAATAGCAAGGGTGGCGCTAATGTAATTGGTCTCGCCACCATTCATGACGCGTTGTAAGTCAACTAGCATGAAAGCTGAAAATATAAAAATAGCAAGAACTGAAATAGTGAGCATCAAAGCGGGTAACTGAAAGAAAATGTTACCTACTGCAGCGACTAAAATCACGATGACGCCCATAAATAACCATTTCTGCATGCCACCTAAATCACGCTTAAGCGTACTGGCCAAAGATGCCATAGCGGTAAACACAACCGCGGTGCCACCAAATGCCATCATGACCAGTTGTGTGCCGTTGCTCATGCCTAAAACAAAACCAAGCATGCGAGAAAGCATGATGCCCATGAAAAATGTAAAGAGCAACAATAAGCCAACACCTGCTGAACTTTCTTTATTTTTCTCAATGGCATACATAAGGCCAAAAGCGCCAACTAAAAAGATCATGATGGTGATGCCTGGGCTGGCATTCATAAACTGATTGAGGCCAGAATAAAGGCCAACAGCTGCGCCCAATACGGTCGGTATTAATGAAACCGCTAACAACCAGTAGGTGTTGCGCAACACCTGATTGCGTGCAACTTGAGTGGTTGACCCGGCATAATCTGTGCGGGGCAGTGGTGAACGGTAATCGCTCATGGCGTTACTCCCAAAATCTGAAAAGGCAAAATTGCCTAAATTACCTGATATGACTGTTAATGTTACTGGAAAGTTCCTGTATTGAACACTTTTTTAGCCTTTTAGTTGTAGGTTTTAAGTTGAAGAATTTAAGTCGCACGTTTTATGGGGTTGGCTTGAGTGAGTGCGCTTGAACCGTAAACCCTTGTGACTTATATTTTACCCATCTAACTCTTGCATGTTCTATATCAATAGGGTCTTCGCTAACAATTTCAAGTATGCGTTCAATAGGGTTAATTTGTTCTGGGCAAATATCTTCAATATTGAGTAACCATAGTTTTTCAGTTTGTAAGTGTTTGGCAAGCGGTAGGCTTTGAGCATGGCAAGTTAGAACATGGCTTGGCGGTTGTTGGGCTGTTTCAGTAGTAAGCTCGTAAAAGGGCATGAAATCAGTCCCTTCTTGTGCCGACCAAAAGGCATCTTCGAATTTTTTGAAATGTTCAAGCGAAGCCCAGAAGACCAAAACCGTGCCTCCTAGTGCTACACGTTTTAAGCAGGTGCTAGAAGCCTGCTTAAAACGATTGCTTGCACCAAAGGCAAAGTCAACCCGAACTGTCATGCCGATCGTTGTTGGGCTTGATTGATGAGGTATTGAGTCAGTAAGGGTACAGGCCGACCTGTCGAACCCTTGTCTTTCCCCCCTCGCCAAGCCACACCTGCAATATCTAAATGTGCCCAAGGGTATTTTTTGGCAAACCTTGATAAAAAGCAAGCTGCAGTGACAGCGCCCGCAGGCGGCCCACCAATGTTTGCCAAATCTGCAAAATTAGATTTCAACTGTTCGTGATAAGGTTCGTCTAGGGGCATGCGCCAAGTTGGGTCTTGAGATTGCTTGCCGGCATCTTGCAATTGATGCGCCAGCTCGTCGTGACTTGAAAATAAACCACTGTTAACGCCCCCTAATGCCACGACGCAAGCACCAGTTAATGTGGCAATGTCAATGACAGCTGATGGCTTGAATCGCTCGGCATAAGTTAGGGCGTCACATAAAACCAAGCGGCCCTCTGCATCTGTATTTAAAATCTCAATCGTTAAGCCAGACATACTGGTTACCACATCACCAGGCTTGTTGGCCCGGCCGTTGGGCATATTTTCGCACGCTGGAATGAGGCCTACAACTTCGATGGGTAAGTTGAGTTCAGCTAACGCTTGAAATGTACCCATCACGCTCGCTGCACCACACATGTCGTACTTCATTTCGTCCATCGTGGCAGCAGGCTTAATTGAAATGCCACCCGAGTCGAAAGTAATACCTTTACCCACTAAAACAATTGGGCCGGTTGCAGAATCATTGACCTGTAAGGCGTTTTTAACCGATGTCTTAACATTCAATTTAGACGATGTTTTGGTTGATTGTGCAGTTTTTTGGGTTGATGCTTTTGATGAATGTTTAAAATCGGTACCGGTGTAGTGCATCACAATAAATCGCAAAGGTTCATCGGAACCGCGCGCTACCGATAAAAATGAACCCATCTTGAGCGCTTCAACCTGTTTGCGTTCAAGAATAGAGGTTTTAATGGTTTTAAATTTACGTGCTAATAGTTTGGCCTCATTAGCAAGGTAGGTTGGTGTGCAAATGTTGCCAGGTAAGTTCCCTAGCTCTTGCGCTACTGACATGCCGTTACCAATTGCTTGCCCTTGTTTAAGACCTAACTTTGCGGCTTCTTCATCAGATTTCGCCGTGATTAATTGGAACTGTTTAAGTTTTGGGGTGTTATCGTTTGACTGAGTGCTTAGCGTTGCGCTGTAACGGTATAAGCTTTGCGTCATGGCCTGAGCACTTAAAAGCGCGCGTTCTTGAGCAGAGCTTGCGTCATGTGTCATTTCTAATGATAAGGTACTTGCAGCATCGGTTACATTGATGGCGTGACATTGCTTTGCAAAAGCAGTTTGTGCTTTAAAAAGGGCCTGTGATGAGTAGACCTCTGGTTTACCGAGGCCAACCATGACAACACGACTGGCCTTAATGCCCTTTAAAGAACGCAAAACCAGTAATTCGCCAAGCTTGCCACTAAACTCTGAGGTCAACGTTTCGCGTAAAGCGCCGTCGCTTGACTGGTTAATCACATCGGCGGCTGGCGTTAAGCTACCATCGCTGTAAACGCCAACTGCTAATGCAGCTGTTTTGATTTGATGAAAAGAGGTTGTGCTGTGTGTGCTAAATTGCATATCAATTACCCGTTAGAGAGTTTAAGAAGCATGTTGCTTTTCCACAATTATCCCGCATTTACAACATAGCATGTCACTTTTCAAACGAGCCGTTGTATCAGAGGCCACTAGCCACGCCAGCGTCGTATTTTCGACTTTGTTGGTCGTGTGGTTAAGTGTGGTCTTAGTGCGGCTCTTAGGTGAGGCCGCAGCGGGTCGTATTGGTGCCGATGTTGTGGTGGGTTTGGCTGCATTCACAACTATAGCGGCATTGCCAACCGTCATGGCCGTATCTGTTTTTATCGGTGTGCTGACGACTGTTTCTCGAAGTTATCGCGAATCTGAAATGGTTGTTTGGTTTTCAAGTGGTTTGTCACTTGCCCAATGGGTGTCACCCATTTTACGATTAGCCTTACCCGCCGCTGCAGTGGTGGCCGGCCTAACATTGTTTGCTTCGCCTTGGGCTCAGCGCCAAATTGAAGATTACCGAGCACGCTTTGAATTGCGCTCTGACATATCGCGTATTTCAACCGGTCAATTTTTAGAACTCGATTCAGGTAATCGTGTCGTGTTTGTTGAGCCTTCACCTGACAACCCAGACGAACTGGGTCAGGTTTTTGTGCGGTTAGTTGAGCCCAACTGGTTATCGTTGGTAACCGCCTCTTCAGCAAGCACTGAAATCGCTCAAAATGGTGATCGGTTTTTGGTACTAGGCGAAGGTGCACGTTATGATATTAAGCCTGGTGAGAAAACGGCCCGCGTCTCAACATTTGATGCGTTTGGTGTCAGGCTTGAGTCAAAAGGGGGTGCGAAAAGCCTAGCTGATGCTCGTAAACGTGCACTCAATAATAATAAAGCTCGTCCAATTGAACTGTTGCTCAGTGACGATACGCCACACGCGAAAGGGCAAATTATGTGGCGATTAGCCATACCTTTAGCAACCATCAATTTAGCGCTTTTAGCCATTCCTCTTGGTGCAGTCAACCCACGTGTTGGAAGGTCGTTTGATTTGCTTATTGCAGGTTTAATTGCCTTACTCTATATGAATCTAATTAATGCCTCGCATGGTTGGATCAATAACCAAGTTTTACCTTTTGACTTGGGGGTTTGGGCTGTACACGCCATTTTCTTAAGTTTGACGGTTTTATTAATGTGGCATCGATTGCGTGTTCGGAAACCTAAATCGCCTAAATCGGCTTCTTTAATAGTGAAAACTTAATCTAAATTTCTATATATTATTTATCTTTGTTTTTTAACGTTCTATATAACTTATAATTT
>CALBMZ010000083.1 GCA_937896225.1 uncultured Alcaligenaceae bacterium
AAAAGCGGTACACAAAGCGCAGCAACCGTTAATATTTTTTTGACCAACATGTTTTTTGTCCTCTTTTAAAATTTCATACCCTATGTTGTCAATAGGATATTGAAGCTGATAATATGTTTGCTATGCAAATATCAAATACTAACCCTCAATCCTTCTTTGGCCTTCAAAACTTTGTCTATATTAAACGCATCTTGTTGTGTGTTGTGATGTGCGCTGCAGGTGTCTTATTGTCAGGTTGCTCGGGCAGTTTACTTTCAGCGTCAGGACCAGACTATAAGTCATTGATGCATGCGACTGATAGCGATCAAGTTGATTTTGACATTATCGATTTATCACCTGATACGATTGGGCCATATTTGCTCTCGCCTACACCAATCCGTCAGCAGATGATGCAAAGTCGTATGTTGCCCTCCATTATTATGCCAGGCGACATCTTGAAGATTGAAATTGCTGAAACGGAATCATCGCCAAAGCTATTTGCATCTTTATCATCAGGTGGCACCCAATTTACAGATGTGCGCGTTACCGATCAAGGCAGAATTGATCTGCCTTATATCGGGTCAATTTCAGCTCAAGGCCTAACTGCAGCGCGTCTAAGCCAAAAAATTAAAAAATCTATTCTTCAAGCTGTACCCTCAGCACAGGTTAGGGTGACGATAACAACTGATATGTCCAGTTCAGTCTTGGTATCTGGCGCGATTAAAAACCCTGGGCGGTATTCCCCTTTAAAGGGGCCGATGACTTTGGTTGATGTCATCGCCTTAGCGGGTGGTGCCACGGCTGAGCCTCATTTAATCAACGTGACGGTAAGAAGCCCTAGTAAAGTTGAGTCACTGAGCTACCAAAATGTCTTGTATGGTGAAAACCGCATGCTTGACCCCAGATCAGAAGTGATCTTACAGCGTAACCGTCAGAGTTTTATCGCGATGGGCGCAGTCAGTACCCCTGGTCTGTTTGACATGCCCAGCAGTCACCCTTCATTACTTCAAGTGCTTGGCGTAGTCGGCGGGTTGCAACAATCTACAGCAGACCCATCGGGTGTCTTTGTGTTTAGGCGTGCAGGTTTTGCGGAAGATGGCAAACCTATTGCTCTGGTGTTCCGCCTAGACATGAGTCGCCCAGAAGCCATCATGTTGGCAAGTGCCTTTCAGGTAAAGCCTGAAGATGCTTTGTACGTCACCAACGCTGGGGTTTATCAAGCTCAGAAAGTGATTGCCCCGATCATACAAATGATTATTTTAGGCAATACCGTAACAACTTCTAATTAAGCTTATTGGGTTTTAAATTAATAGTTCTTAATTTGAACCACTAGATTTAGAAGACTTAGTACATTTAGAAGATTGGG
>CALBMZ010000084.1 GCA_937896225.1 uncultured Alcaligenaceae bacterium
ACCACAACCTTTAAAAATGAAAGTGTTTTACAAATTTCTTTGCCTCAAGCAAATGTTAGCGCTCAACCTGTCTCATCTATTGAGTTAGTAATAAGTCGAGAAGGTCGAGTACAAGTAGGTAACACTCTACTTGAAGTGGTTACACCAGATGCTTTGGCACAAGCGTTGCGAGTTATCGCTGAAAAAGATAGCCGCACAATGTTACTCATTCGCGCTGATGCGCAAGCTACCCATCAATGGGTCATTATGGCCATGCAGGCGGCCAAACGGGCAGGCATCGAAAGGGTGAGTTTTGCCGTCCAGGCTGAAAAAGATTGAAACGCATGGTTTTACCCATCACGAACTGGGTGATGGACCAATGGCAGAAACGCTCTTTTTTATATTGGGGGCTCATGCCTTTAGCGTGGGTTTATTCAGCTTTGGTTAGTCTAAGACGATTTGCCTTTAACAAAAAATGGTTGTCCTCAACGTCTTTGCCCGTTCCAGTGATTGTGGTGGGTAATATTTTTGTGGGGGGTACGGGCAAAACGCCAGTTGTGATGGCCTTGATTAAAGACTTGATCGCTTTGGGAAAAAAACCTGGGTTAGTAAGCCGTGGTTATGGCGCTGATATGCCTAAATATGGCCCAGCGAAGGTAGGCAGAACATCAGATACACAACCAACGCTTGATAGCCACCAATTTGGTGATGAGCCAGCTTTAATTGCCCTAACCACCGGCATACCGATTGCAGTTCATCCAATAAGATCCCTTGCGGCTGAATCATTGTTGCAAGCCTACCCAAAAATTGATATTTTGATCTGCGACGATGGGTTGCAGCATTTAGCACTGAGACGCAACGTTGAGATTGTGGTGCAAGATGAACGTGTGTATGGCAACGGCTTAACCTTTCCCGCAGGCCCACTTAGAGAGCCAACAGGTCGCTTGAAGCACGTTGATGCGGTTCTGACTCGTCGCAGCATATTAAGTGCCAACCCTCATAGCGATCATGCCTTTAAAAGCAAGGCACCCTACCTCACACAGTTTGCTGTCAGCATCAGTCATTTTCAAAACTTTAGCCAGCCTTCACAAACGTACACACCAAACGATTTTATCGAAATGGTGACATCGCACACCAGTCAAAAGGTTTGCGCGTTGGCTGCAATTGGTTTTCCTGATCGTTTTTTCCTTGAATTGCAAAACTTAGGCTTAAAACTTAGCCAGTCTATTGCCATGCCAGACCATGCAGTGGCCAACGCAAGCGATTTTCACAGCATTCGTGCAGATAAAATTATAATTACTTCAAAAGATGCAATTAAACTTAAACAGGTTGATGATCAACGTATTTGGGTTGCTCATACCCAGTTGACTTGGCTCGACCCTAATTTTTCAAAATGGGTATTGACCCAGTGCTCTTAAAACCTACTGGCCATAAATTTCAAATAGAATTACCTTATGAACCATAATTTAATTGACTTACTTGTCTGCCCTTTATGCAAAGGGCAACTTCAACATGACAAAGCCAATCAGCGGCTTATTTGTCGTTTTGATCGCTTAGCGTTTGCAGTTCGTGACGGCGTACCGATTATGCTGATTGATCAAGCTGAAACAATTGACCTCGACGAACTCAAAAAAACAAGCCCTGCTAACTTTGACAATGTTGAGGCGAGCAATTCTGATCAAAATCAGCCATTACATGAATAGTTTGCCGATATGAAACCATTCGTTGCCATAATTCCCGCACGGCTAGCATCAACTCGTCTGCCTGGCAAGATGTTGGCTGATATCGCAGGTATCCCTATGGTTATTCGAGTTGCCAAACAGGCCCGCAAATCTATGGCTGCGCGAGTCATTATTGCGACTGATCACGCTGAAATTGCAGCAGCAGCGGCTTACCATGGCGTTGAGGTGCTCATGACGTTAGCGCATCACCCTTCTGGCACAGATCGCCTAGCTGAAGCAGCCGAACAACTGGGGCTAGACCATGACGATATTGTCGTAAACGTGCAAGGCGATGAGCCCTTCATTAATCCATTAATCATTAACCAAGTTGCTTTTTTACTCGCCGCCCACCCAGAAGCGGCCATGTCTACATGCGCTAAGCCATTTGAAAATATTCATGATTTTACAAAATCAAATATGGTTAAGGTTGTCTGCAATCAAATGCAAGAAGCCCTGTATTTCTCTCGCTCGGCCATACCTTGGCATGCTGACCATGATCAAGCGGCTATCAAACCCTTACATCACATTGGTTTGTACGCGTATCGTGCGGGTTTTTTACAAAAATTCCCTAAACTACCCCGTAGCCCGCTTGAGTCAACCGAATCACTTGAACAATTGCGAGCCCTAGAATTCGGTTATCGTATTAAAGTTTTAATTACTGATGCCCATACAGGCTTTGGCATTGATACTGAACTTGATTTAGATCATGCTCGGCGCATTGCCGTACCCTTCGATAAGGGTAACTCAGTAGAATAAAGTATGCTTAGTTTTGATGCGTTGCGGCATAATCGGCTCTCATCAATAAAAATATTAACTAAATATGACGATTCAGGAGTCTCCATGAGATTGATTCTACTAGGCCCACCCGGCGCAGGCAAAGGCACCCAAGCCACTTTTATTACTCAACAGTACAACATCGTTCAAATTTCCACAGGTGACATGCTTCGTGCTGCGGTAAAAGAGGGCACGCCGTTGGGCATTGAAGCCAAAAAAATTATGGATGCAGGTGGCCTCGTATCAGACGACATCATCATCGGTCTGGTAAAAGATCGCTTAACCCATGACGATTGCGCTAACGGTTATCTTTTTGATGGTTTCCCGCGCACCATACCGCAAGCTGATGCACTTAAAAAAGCAGGTGTAAACCTAGACTTCGTCATCGAAATTGATGTACCCGAAGAAGACATAATCTTGCGTATGAGTGGTCGACGCGTTCACCCTGCAAGTGGCCGAAGTTATCACATATCTTTTAATCCACCCAAAGTGGCCGAACAAGATGACGTCACAGGCGAACCCCTGGTTCAACGTGACGACGATAAAGAATCAACGGTTAGACATCGATTAAATGTTTACACAGAGCAAACACGACCATTGGTTAATTATTATGCCAACTGGTCAGCAACAGGTGACGCTCAGGCCCCCCAGTATCGAAAAGTTTTGGGCATCGGCTCAGTCGATTCAATCAAAGATAAAATTTTTAATGCTCTGAGTTAACCGTTGATAGAAGGAATTATTTTTTAATGAAAATTGCTAATAAAGTCTTTATCGTTACAGGTGCAGCATCAGGTTTAGGTGCAGGCACAGCCAAAATGTTAACCGAGCAAGGTGCCAAGGTACTGATGGCAGACGTGCAAGATGAAGCGGGTGAAGCCCTCGCAAAAGAATTGGGTCAACAATATTTACATTGTGATGTAACGCAAGAAGAGTCTGCTCAAGCAGTCGTAGCAGCCGCACTCAAAATGGGCCCTCTGTTTGGGTTAATTAATTGCGCTGGCATCGCACCTGCTGCTAAAACAGTAGGTAAGCACGGGGCACATGCACTTGATTTGTTCCAAAAAGTTATAACCGTCAACACGATTGGTAGCTTCAACATGATTCGGCTTTCAGCTGAAGCCATGAGCCACAACACACCCGAGCCAACGGGTGAACGTGGTGTGCTAATTAGCACAGCATCAGTGGCGGCTTACGATGGCCAAGTGGGCCAAGCAGCTTACGCGGCATCTAAAGCCGCCGTGGTAGGCATGACATTGCCCATCGCGCGCGATTTAGCCCCAATTGGTATTCGTTGCATGACCATTGCTCCGGGTATTTTTGGTACCCCTATGGTTTATGGCATGCCTCAAAATGTGCAAGACGCTTTAGCGGCCAGCATTCCCTTTCCGTCACGCTTAGGTCGGCCCGACGATTTCGCAAAGTTGGTTTTGCACATTATTGATAATGATATGCTCAATGGTGAAACCATTCGTCTTGATGGTGCCATTCGCATGCCCCCAAGATGAGTTTGATACGCGCTGCTTTTACGGTTAGCGCGTTTACATTGCTATCTCGCGTCACGGGCCTACTACGCGACATCATCATTGCCCGTACGTTTGGAGCTAGCGCTTTAACCGACGCGTTTTGGGTGGCCTTTCGCATTCCTAACCTGTTGCGCCGTTTATTTGCTGAAGGTGCCTTTTCACAAGCCTTTGTGCCGATTTTGAGCCAAATCAAAAATAATGAGTCAGCCACACGCACTCAACAAGTCATTGACCGTGTTGCTGTACTGCTATTTTTAACCCTCACGCTCATCACTCTCGTTGGCATTGTTGGTGCCCCTATTGTCGTCATTGCCATGGCAAGTGGCTTAACTGAAAGTAGCCGTACAAACGAATATCAAGCTGCAGTGGTCATGACACAAATCATGTTTCCATACATTATTTGCATGTCGATGGTTTCGTTAGCATCAGGTGTTCTAAATACTTTTAAACGCTTTGCAGTGCCTGCTTTTACCCCCATCTTATTGAATTTAAGCATGATTGCAGCAAGCATTGGCTTGGGACCCTTTGTCAGTCAACCTATTTATGCCTTAGCTACTGGTGTGATGATTGGTGGCCTGCTGCAACTTGCAACGCAATGGTTTGCTTTGTACCGATTAGGTATGCAGCCTAGACTAAGTGCCTCTGTCAAGGTTAGCTTTCAAGACGCCACCGTAAAGCGAATCATGAAACAGATGGTGCCCGCCACAATTGGTGTGTCAGTAGCGCAAATTTCTTTATTGATTAATACCAACATTGCAACTTGGCTAGCTGTGGGCAGCGTCACATGGCTTTCGTTTGCTGATCGTTTAATGGAATTTCCAACTGCATTAATTGGTGTGGCACTTGGAACGGTGCTTTTACCCAGCCTATCTAAAGCGCATGCCCAGTTTGATGACACCCGCTACAGTCAGCTACTTGATTGGGGTCTACGTTTGGTATTTTTGTGTGGCGTGCCAGCTGCCATCACAATGGTCATGCTTTCAGACGCTTTAGTGGCTACGCTTTTTCACTACGGTGCATTCTCAGCGTACGATGTGTCACAAACACAAACGGCTGTCATGGCATATTCAGTAGGCCTAATTGGTTTGTTATCTGTCAAAATTTTAGCGCCTGGTTTTTACGGCAAGCAAAATATTCGAACCCCTGTCAAAATCGCAATATTTGTGCTTATTGCCACGCAAGTTTTGAACACCATTTTGGTACCATGGCTTGCGCATGCCGGTTTAGCACTATCAATTGGCTTAGGTGCATGCATGAACGCCCTGGCTCTTTTATATGCCCTGAAAAAGCGAGCTGTTTATCAGCCTGAGCCTGGTTGGTACGCTTTTTTTACTCGGCAACTTTTGGCAAGCGTTGTTATGGCTTTGGTTTTGTTCTATTTTAGAGGCTTTATCAATTGGACCAGTGACGACTTACATATAGGTACCAGAGCAGTTTGGTTAGGTTGTTTTATTTTTGTTGGACTATCAACTTACCTTTTGACCTTGTTACTAACGGGTCAACGTTTAAAAGACTTTAAACGGGCGCCCTCACCCAAACCTTAATAACAATTCGTACTTGCACGTAAGGCATGTAAAATGTTATGATATTTGGCTAACGTAGTGATCTAATTCAAGCAATCTAATTCAAGCAATCTAATTCAAGCAATCTAATTAAAGTAATCTAATCATGGCAAATACCGCCCAAGCTCGTAAACGTGCCCGCCAATCGGTTGTACGTAACTTACACAACTCTAGCCTGCGTTCAATGTTGCGTACTGCGATCAAACGCGTACGTGCCGCTATTGATACCGGTGACAAAGCGGTTGCCAATGAATTACTGGTCAAAACGTCTAGCGTTATTGATAGCGTGGCTGACAAAAAAATCATTCATAAAAACAAAGCTGCTCGTCACAAAAGCCGTTTAGCTGCTGCGGTTAAGGCTTTGGCTTAAGCCCGATTGCATTTAAGCGCATCGCATGATGCGTTTAACCAATATGTATTACGT
>CALBMZ010000085.1 GCA_937896225.1 uncultured Alcaligenaceae bacterium
AACTCATACGGTGAGATTAAATGTTAGAACGTAAAGGCCTAAATACACTTTTATTCTCATAGAAGCGTGACGATTCATTTAGGGCATCTACCCCCGGTACACCTAAAACAGGTACGGCAAAAAGATCTGATGGCTTTGTAAATATTTGGTTTAACCAGCGCTGGGCAAGTAAGGCATCAACAGTTTTGACGACTGTGCTGAGATCTGCGTCTGTTGTGTAGGCAGGGTGTGGCTGGTACAGCACCTTAGCAATCATGCCTGGGTAAGGGTTTAGCGTTTTTTCAAGTAAGGCGTGGCCGACTATGAGCAGGCGATGGGTTTGCCAAAGATGCCGATGTGTAACAAATGCGTTTTGCCAATCGTGGTCAATTAACCATTGCGCTAAACGTGGGTCAGGGCCAATAAGTACGGCACCACTTTCATCAAATAAAGTTGCCGTGTCTGAAATGCCGTTGCGTTGAAACGGGTCACTTATCTTGGGTTTATCGTGATGTTGAGCCAAAAAATTAATATCATTAAAATTAATATCACGATCGTTGTTTACTGCACGACCAACCTTTATGCGAGTGAACATAAATTGCGAACAATGAATATGGTTCAACGCTGACTTTAACTTTGGCCACGTTAACCAAGCGCATGCGTTTAGTAAATCGTGCCAGTTTTCAGCTCGTGTGGGCACCATTCCCGAATGAAAAATTTGAGACTCATAGGCGCGTTGACCTTTTGGGGCATCTTGCTCAGAGAATTGAATGGTTGTGTGCTGAGCATTCATAATTTCTTTTTTATGAGCCAAACTATTAAGCAAGCTTAACGTTGGCCAGATACTTCCCTCAAATTCATCGCAAGCAGACTCGAACCCAGCAAAGAGCGGGTGCTGGGCAAAATCAGGTTTCCAGATTTGAGGTGGGGTATGTTTAGGCATGGCAAGAATCAGATTGTAGAAAAAATCATTTCTTCCTATGATGAGTCGTTAGAATTTTTGATAATGTTAATGATTATATGAAATAGGGTATGGTCTGCAGATATGAATCAATTTGATATTGAACCACTCTATTATTTAAGCGACCATTATTCAGTGGTTGAGCGGGCGATTGAGTACATTTCTTCAAACTGCGTTGCCCAACCCAGTTTAGATGATGTGGCTCGTGAGGTTCAACTGAGCCCGTTTTACCTACAAAAAATATTTAAAGAATGGGTTGGTGTGTCACCTAAACAATTTTTACAATATTTAACTAAGCGCCATGTCTTAGAAAAAATATCTGCATCAAGTGACTTGTTGTTAGTCTCAAATTCATTAGGGCTCAGTCACCCCAGTCGTTTGCACGACTTAATGGTTATGTGTGAAGCCATGACGCCTGGCGAAATTAAGCTGGCTGGAAAAGGCTTAGACATTCGCTTTGGTTTAGGCGAGTCGCCTTTTGGTCAAGCCCTAATTGCTTGGACGTCGCGGGGGGTTTGTCATTTTGCTTTTGTAAATGCTGAGCTACAGAAAATGATAAATGAGCTCTATGCAAATTGGCCTCGTGCATTGTTTGTGCAAAATGATGTAGAGGCAAGAGAATGGTTAACTCAAATATTTCAGCAAAATAATCTTCATAAACAGCAAACTCGTGTTCATTTGCTGATTAAAGGTAGCAATTTTCAAATGAAAGTCTGGGAAGCTTTGATCAATATTGAAATGGGTCAAATTTATTCGTATCAACAGTTGGCTCAACAAGCGAATTGCCCGAGCGCTCAACGTGCAGTTGGTTCAGCTTTGGCTGCAAACTATATTGGTTATTTGATACCTTGCCATCGTGTGATTCGAGCGACCGGTGAGACAGGTCATTATCGGTGGGGTGATACACGCAAAAAGGCTTTACTGGCTTGGGAATCAGCGCAAATAGGTATCCATACCTAGGCTAGATGATTTGCTCTAGGGTGGCGTTGATCGTATGCGTAAACACAAGTATTATTCGGGCTAAGATTAATTAAGCTTAAGTCAGTCATGGAATCACAAATTACAATCGAATCTCGCGTCAAATCGCTTGAAGTGTCAACGCAGTATTCTCAAAAAGCAATGGATCGCATTGAAAAATCAATTGATCACTTAGCTTGCAACACCCAGAAATCAATTGACCACTTAGCTTGCAATACCCAGAAATCAATTGATCAGTTGGCTCACCATACTGAAAGGTCGTTTTGTCGGCTAACTCATACGGTTGATAAGTTAGCCGACCATACACAAAAATCGGTCGATCATTTAGATCAGTCAATACAACACGTTCGTCAAGACTTTGATCGTAAGTTTTGTTGGCTCTATGGGTTGCAAATTAGCACGATACTCACCTTAGCTGGCATACTGGCAAAAATGGCTAACATCTACTAGTTGCTATGTTTTCGGTTTTGCTTCGTGAAAGCTCAACCTCAACCGCGGGCATCACGGTATTGCATACCGCCGTCTATATCAATCACGGTGCCCGACAAATAGCCGGCTCGTTCAGAGCTCGCAAATACGACTAAGTCTGCCATCTCGCATGGTTCAGCCAGGCGACCAAAAGCTAGTTTGTGGGTTAAATCAAACCATTTTTCAGAGTCTCCAAGCTGCTTTTCAGCTTGAACGCGCATCAAGGTTTCAATTCGGTCAGTGCGGGTTTGTGAGGGGTTGATGCCCAAAATACGAACCCCTTGCTCGGTGCTGGCAGCACCCATAGCTTTTGTAAATGCAATCAATGCAGCATTGGCGACTGAACCACATATATACCCAGCGCGAGGTGCGGCCCCTGCCATTCCAATCACATTCACAATCACACCACTACCGCGTGCCTGCATGGCCGGTAAGCACTGACGCGTCATGTCAATGTACCCAAATAGTTTTAAGTCCCATGCTTTACGCCAGGCTGCATCGTCAATTGCAAATATATCGCCGCCGGGTATCGCACCCGCATTGTTCACCAAAATATCAATTGAACCCGATGCCTTAACTAACTCGGCTACGCCTGCTGAGTTTGATAAATCAGCTACAACCGTTTGAACTTCTGCACCCGAGGTCTCGCGTAAGTATTGTGCCGCTTGAATGAGTTGTGATTCGTTACGACCGTTTATCATGACATCACAACCTTCGTGACAGAATGACAACGCTATTTCAAGGCCAATGCCTTTTGACGCACCGGTGATGAGTACACGTTTATTTTTAAGCTGCAGATTCATGTTTCATTCCAAACTAAATGTTGAAGGTTGGTACTTATGCTGGCATTTATTCTTGTCATGATGCGGGTACTTGTTTAACGTACCACTCATAAATTTCGTGTGGTTTTAAGAAACAAACTTGTGGGCTTTGCATCAACAAATCAAGCATACTTTCAAATTCACCCAGCCGGTGAGGCACGCCCATCAAGTGGGGGTGCAAACCTATTGCAAGTACACGTGGGTGCGTGTTTGACTCGCGTTCAAAGAGCTTAAGTGTTCGGCTCGTGCGATCAAGAAACTGACCTGTCGCATGTTTTTCTATTGCATAAATAATTGAATCGTTTAATTCTAAGTTGTAAGGCATACTCAACAATGGGCCGTGACGGGTTTGCATCCAGTTCGGTAGGTCGTCAACGACCCAGTCAAAGACGTAGTCAATGCTGCAAGCTTTTAAAACATCAGGGGTGTCGAAGCTTTCTCTTAAACCTGGACTGAGCCAACCTTGTGGTTGTCTTCCAGTCAGGGCTTGTAAAGCATCTAAGCTTTGCTTCACAACAACCGCCTCATCGCCAGCTTGTTGAATAGACTTTTGATGCATGCCGTGACCAATAAACTCCCATTTGGCTTCATGCATAGCAACTGCTGCCGGCTCATAAGACTGCAACACACTCGCATTGATGCTAGTTGATGCGGGCAAGCCGCGTGAGGTAATGGCTTCAATTAACCGGGGCAACCCAGCTCGCATGCCGTAATCAGCCCATGAAAAGTTAGGGACATCAGGGACCGTTTCTTTGCCATGGGGTGGCGTAATAATGGTGCGAGGCATGGCTGTATCAAATTGCCAGTTTTCGACGTTTACAACCAAATGTACAATAATAGGCCCTTGATCATGGGGCTTAAGTATTGGGCCATCATTAGAAAAACGATAGGGTATGCGCGGGTTAGCCATGTGTTAAGTGATGAAGGTTAGCGTAAAAGGTTAGTGTCGAATTTGTAAAAGTATTTCACGTTTAAGTTGGTTAAAGGCTTCTGTTGTGGTGTCAGTAATCGTACGTGGTCTGGGTAAAGGCACCACAATTTTTTCTGCAATGCGCCCTGGGCGTGCAGACATGACATATATGTTGTCGGCTAAAAAAATAGCTTCATCAATATCGTGTGTGACAAAAATAATGGTGGGCTTCAATTGTTGCCAAACAGAGAGCAAAAGTTCTTGCATTGACAATCGAGTTTGCGCATCCAGTGCACCAAAGGGTTCGTCCATGAGTAATACACGAGAGCCTAACGTCAAAATGCGGGCAATGCCAACACGTTGACGCATGCCACCAGAAAGCTGTACCGGCAGATGTTTCTTAAAATCTGAGAGGCCAACTATTTTAAGCATTTCATTTGCTTTGTCTTCATATTCAGAGGCAGCAAGGCCTTTGGTTTTAGGACCAAAAATGACATTTTCCCAAACGTTCAGCCAAGGGAACAGAGCGGCCTCTTGAAACACCACGCCACGATCAGGGCCCGGAGCATCATGGCTTTCACCGTGCACCAATAGTTCACCAGAGCTCGCGTTTTCAAAGCTAGCTATCAAGTTGAGTAAGGTTGATTTGCCGCACCCAGAAGGTCCAAGCAGTGCAACCAACTCACCATCATTGACCGTTAGATCAATGCCTTCAAGCGCATGAACAGGTGGATCACCAAGGTATATTTTATGTAGATTTTGTATCTGAATTGCGGGCATGTAGACCTCAATGATTCTGTAAGAAACGCCATTTCAATGTGAAGCGTTCAATGCTGACGATTAAACGGTCAGTAATAAAGCCCATTAAACCAATTGACACCATGTCAGCTAATACGATGTCCATTCGGCCTACGTAGTAGGCATCCCATAAAACATAGCCCAAACCAGACTTTACGGCGACCATTTCAGACACGATGACCGCTGTCCATGAAATACCTAAACCAATTCGAAGACCCGTAAAAATATTAGGTAAGGCGGCTGGAAACACGACGCGTCGCAGTAATTGTGCACGACTCGCACCCATCATTAATGCGGCTCGTATTAAATTTCGATCGACATCGCGCGCGCCTTGTGTGGCGTTCACAACGATGGCGTAAAAGCCACCTAAAAAAATCAGAAAAATAGAACCCATGTCGCTGATGCCAAACAAGGCAATTGAAAAGGGTAACCATGCCGTGATAGGAATGGGCCTGAGACTTTGAATGAATGGGTCTAGAAATTGGGCAATTAATCGGCTCCAGCCAATTAACAAACCTAGCGGTACTGCTAAGATAGCGGCAAGTGAAAAACCTTGAAATACCCGCATGGTTGAGTACTGAACATTAGATAACCAAGTGCCCGAGTAGGCATTTAAGCCTAGGCCTACTTCGCCAAATATCCAGCCTTCCCAGCCTTTAATCACGGCAACGGGAGTCGGTAAAACACCTGCCATATTAGATAGGTTGCCTGCAAATTGCCAAATAATTAATACGATAATTGGTACGGTGATACCATATAAAAAAAATTTAAGACGCTTCATAAACCATTTCCTAGGGGGCTTGATCAAACCTGGTTAACGGTTCGATCAAGCCGTTTGCTTAATTAGCGCTTTGTAATTTCTGCTACGACAGATGTGTCAAAGAGTTCGATCATTTGATCTGAAACATTCTTGGGAACAATGCCTTGTTTGAAAGCTGCTTCAGACATACGTTGCATTTGACCGACATCAAGTACGCCACCTAAAGTAATGACGTTTGCTGAAGGGCCTGTAATTGTGACAGGTAAGCCTGTGTAAGCTGAATAATTTGCAGCAAATAAGGCGCTGTCAGCAGCAAGTTTGCGCTGTTCGTCCATGTAGACCCAAAGAAAGCGTTTGATGGCCTCGCGTTTGGTATCTAAAGCTTGGCGTGTTGCAGCGATCATACCTAACTCAGCCCCGACTGCTTTTGACTGGTTGTATGACAAGTCTTTTGCAAAATAGGCAAGACCCTCTGCAACAGCTTGGCTTTCAAAAGGCTCCCAAAGCACCATGGCATCAATATCGCCTCGACCCATAGCTTGTAAGAATGCCGTGCCACCACCTTGTACGTTAACTGCGGTGAATGAGTTGTACGGAATGCCTTTTTCAATGAGCGTCATGGCAAATTGGAACCAAACTGCCGAGCCAGGCGCAATGGCAATTTTCTTGCCGGCAATGTCAGCCCATTTTTCAATTTTGACACCTTTACGAACAACTAAATATTTAGGTGAACTGGCAACGCCGGTTATGCCAACTAAGTTTTTGCTACCTTGGGCGGCAGCGATAGCCAAGTCGAGGGGGCCAACCATCGTTAAATCGATGGTGTTTGACAACAAAGCAGTTCGTGCATCAGCGTAACGAACGAAATCTGCACGTTTCACTTCTACATTGAATTTTTTTAATCGTTCAGCCACATTCAATATGGGTGAAAGATGACCGACTTTAAGATAGCCAACGTTTAACTCAACCTTTTGAGGCAATGGCGCCGGTTCGGGTATGAGGTTCTGGGCAAATGCCAAGCTTGCTGAACAGGCAAGTACGGCAGCAGTGAGGGCTTTATACATTTTCATCTTTGTAACTCCTTCCAGGGTTGTAATGAACGTTATTGTGATTTTAAAAAAGAACTTAAAACAAAAAAACTTAAATGAATAACAAGCATGCGAATCGTTACTGACCTACAAACTTTGGGGGCCGCTTTTCTTTAAAGGCTTTGCGGCCTTCGGCATAATCTGAACTTTCGAAACAAGCCACTACCGCTTGATTGACTGAGCAGGCATCAGGGGCATGTTCGTCACCATAGATGTGACGCATGGCCAATTTGATAGATGAGAGCGTCATAGGTGCGAGTAGGGCAATTTTTTCAGCTTGTAAGAGGGCATGCGCGAAGACATCTTTTTCACAAGCATGAATCATGCCAATACTTAACGCCTCAGCGCTTTGATAAACACGCGCTGTTAAAAGTAGCTCATAGGTGTGGGCTGTACCGATGACGTGTTGCATACGTTTGATATTGTGCAAGCCATAGCCCAACCCTAGTTTAGCTGCGGGTAAGCAAATTCGAGTGGTGTCTGAACCCAAGCGTAAATCGCAACAGAGAGCAATGCCAAGCCCACCACCAAAACAGATGCCTGAAATTGCTGCAATAACAGGTTTTGTACACGTGCTAATCGCATTTTCAGCGTTTAAAACCGCTTCGTCATATGCCTTGACGTCTTCGGGTGTTTCTCGCAGTGTTGCAAACTCTGTAATGTCAGCACCCGATACAAATGCTTTTTCTCCTTCACCCCGAATGATCACAACCCGAGTGGTGTGATCGTTAGAAAGGTCATGCATGGTTTGTGCCAAGGCTTTCCACATACTTAATTGCATGGCATTAAACCGTTCGGGGTTGGAAATGGTAACGGTGGCAATGCCTTCAGGTGATTGCGTTGTTTTAATGGTGCCCAAAATTAAACCACCCCTTGTTCGTGTAAAGCCTGAATATCTGCTGGGTTAAAACCTAATGACTCCAGTACTTCATCGGTATGTTCGCCCCACCCTGGAGCCGGGCTAACAACCTTAGAAGGCGTGCGCGTTAAGGCCATGGGTTGATTAATGTAGTGCATATCTTTGTTGTAAACGTTGGGTAGGGTCGAGATCACGTTAAGGTGCTGAACTTGTGGGTCATTAATGAGTTCGGGTACCGAGTAAACAGGCCCTGCGGGAATGCCCATATCATTGAGTTGTTCGACCCAATGCTGAACAGTGTGTGTTTTAAATTCGATCGCTAACACTTTGTTGAGTCTTTCGCGATTTTTAACGCGAAGCTTTTCTGTAACAAACTCGGGGTCTTGATACCATTCAGGTTTGTTTAAAAGGTCACATAAACGAGTCCAATTTCCCTCGCCTGATGCCCCTAAATTAAAGACACCATCTGACGCTTCGAATAAACCCATGGGGCTACTGGTCGGGTGATCGTTGCCCACCTGTACGGGCACGTCGCCTTCGTTAAGATAGCGCGCAATTTGAAAGTCCATCATTGCGATTTGTGAATGCAACAATGAGGTTTGTACCCATTGACCTTTACCTGATGATTGACGTTCAATAACTGCAATCAAAATACCTAGGGCGGAATACAACCCAGCACTCATATCAGCGACCGCTAACCCTGCGCGAACAGGGCCTGACTCAGGGTGGCCAGTGACAGACATGAGGCCACCCATGCCTTGCATGATTTGATCAAACCCAGGTCGTTTAGAGTAAGGTCCATCTTGCCCATAGCCTGAAATACTTGCCAGAATGATGCGTGGGTTGACTGCAGCGAGTGATTCGTAATCAAGTCCCAACTTATTTTTGACATCTGGGCGCCAGTTCTCAACAACAATATCCGCTTCTTTAATGAGTTTCATTAAAATATCAAGTGCACCAGGTTTTTTTAAATTCAAAGTCATCGATCGCTTATTGCGATTTATATTTTGAAAGTCACCTCCAATGCGATCGGCTGCAAACATGGCCTCATTTGGGTCAACCCCTGCAGGCGGTTCAACACGAATCACATCAGCCCCAAAGTCAGTCAAAATGCGAACACAGTTTGGTCCTGCGCGCACACGCGATAAGTCAATGACTTTTAAATTTTTAAGGGCTTCACCGGCTTGTATGATACTCATGTTAAGAATGTCCAGATAAAAAATAGGTTGGTAAAATACCCTCATTACCAAAAATTAATTTTTCAAGATGCGCGGCATAAGTAATGAGCGTTCGATCATGAAAAGGTTTGCCAATCAGTTGAATGCTAACGGGTCTACCGCTGTTGTCTTTGGCAATCGGCATCACGAGTGCTGGTAAACCTAGATAATTAACAAAGCTGGTGTAACGATGAAGTGCCAGGCGTTTACTTGGTGAAAAGCGAGCATGACCAACAGTAACTTCTTCGGCATCAGGTATGGAGTGGGCGTAGGTTGGGGTAATGATGATGTCAGTAAACTGAAAGTGTGCTTGAACAAAGCGCGCTAAATATTCGCTTCGTTGATTGGTTGCGTAGTCATACCACTGAGTGGGTTGAGTTAAGCCTTGTAAACCTAGCTCGGTCACCTCCGGCGTTGCTAGACCTTTTTGAATTGATTTGCGGTACGTGAGCCCCACTTCAGCGCTCATCATGATCGCCTGCATTTGTGTTGCACTGGCCTCATATTCGAGATGGTCGTGTTTCAGTGTGTGACCCAAGTTTTGATGAAATGATTCTAGAATGGTTGCTATATTTTCATCGATAGTCTGTGATGATTCATTTGTTTTACTGGTTGGAACCCAGCCAGTTACCCGTAATAACTCAGGACGTAATGTGTGCGTCACCAGACGATTGCGACTTATTATGCTTTCAAGCAATATATCAATGTCATCTGAACTGCGTGCCAAAAGACCTATTGTATCTAGTGACGGGCAGAGGCCGGCCATACCTTGTTTGTGAATCAAACCTTTTGTGGGCTTTAACCCCATTACCCCGCATGTAAAGGCAGGTATTCGAACCGACCCCGCGGTATCTGTTCCCAAAGAACCATAAATAGCACCTGAAGCAACTGCTACGGCACTTCCGCTTGAAGAACCACCAACGATCCATTTAGGGTTTAAAGGGTTGAGGCAAGTTTGGTTTTTATCGGCAACGGTCGGCACATCCTGTGCAACAGATGAACACGCGTGTGGCGACAGGCTTAAAGCGCCCAAGTCAGCAAACCCAGCTAACTCTAAACGCTTAAGTGAAACCGCTTGAAGGCTACGTTTACTGGTTATGCCCCGTCTCGAACCTAAACCGGGGCTTCTTTGATCTTGTTCAAATACATCTTTATGAGCTAAAGCTGCACCAGAAAAAGGTAGATTGATAGTAGGGGGTTTGTCGTAAAAGTCAATCACACAATGACTTTTCTTAGCCATCTTATGAAAGTTTGCTTGTTGAAGTTCAAAAGCAGCTTGGGGATCAAGCTTGTGGTTTTTAACGGCTTTTTGGTACAAGCGCAGCGTGTTGGGTAACTTAATCATTAAGCGTGCACATTTGTTTGCCAGAAGCAAGCACTAAACTTCGTGTAAATAAGCGACATGATTGTTTTGTAAAACTGGTTGTAACGGGTTCGCTCAGCAGACATTGTTCAAGTGCAATACTTCTACGAACCATTTGTTTGGTTAATCTTTGAAGCGTTGCTGCGCTGACATCAATTTCTTCTGCTTGAAGGCTTTTTACCGCTTGTAACTGCGCATCAGTTGGGTTCATAGGGATAAAACTCTGATCTCGCTCAGTATTTAAAGTCTTATTTTTTTCAATCGTTTTATGCTTTATCATCTGCTTTATCCTTATCTTCCGCAATCCAAACAAACCCCTCAGG
>CALBMZ010000086.1 GCA_937896225.1 uncultured Alcaligenaceae bacterium
AAGGGAATCATAGTTACTCTGCTTTGTTTAGCTAATGTGTTCAAATTACTGCTATTGCTTGAGCATTTGCCCTCATAGCACCATGTGCCATATGAAAAATGCGCTCAGCACCATTTTCAAAAACCTCATTAAAGAGGCTTAAAGCGCTTAAAGGTGGTAAGGGACCCACCCGCTGAACCGCCACCCGCAATGACGATATCGTATTGTTTTTGTGCACTTGCCATGAATGTCTGCCTCAGTTTAAATATTTTAATATGTTTATTTGCAAACTAAGCCTGACGTTAGCGTATGCTGAAGAAAGTGACAAGTAATGAGTGATTGGTGAGCTTTTTGATTGATTGCTCCCACTCGCTGGCTATACGCGTCACCATTTGACTCAATTCGTTCTCATAGATAGCATGGTAAAAGAATCATTAATGATGAATGTAAAGGCCAAGGGTTGTTTGCCATGATCTTGCTTGACGATGTGCACAGCACAGCGACTCAACCCACCAGTCGGCTTTATCAACAAAACCCTACTAAATCGTGGCGTGTTCACCCGCTACTCCTTCCAATCGAAACCCTTCAGTCGGTTGAACGTTGTCTTGATGAAATCTCTTTAGCCTTGTCTCAAGGCCTCTATGTTGTAGCGGCTTTTGCGTATGAGCTCGGGTATGTGCTGCACCACATTGAGCGTAAATCTCAGGTTCAACGTCAAGATGCTGGTTCTGGTTCTGACTCAGGCCCTCACTCAGACCGAGCACCCGATCACCCTTTGATTTTGGCATGGGCTTTTGAGCGCTATGAGGCCTTATCTAAAGACCAAGTTGATGCTTTTTTAAAACGCGAGTTGGCTGAAGTGGCGACCGTGCCAGATACTGCTGGGTCTCAAGCAACTCGTGAGGCCGACATGGCAGGCGTGGCCAACATTCAAAGCTCAACCACCGCACAGCAGTTTGCTCAAGACATTGAAACCATTCAAGCCTATATTCGCCAAGGCGACACCTATCAAATCAATCACACGTTTCGTGTAACAGGCCAAGCTTACGGCGAGCCCTTAGCGCTTTACAGCCGTTTACGGGCGCGCCAACCCGGCCGCTACGGTGCGTTTATTCAGCATGGCACCCAATACATTTTGTCACAGTCACCCGAGCTATTTATTGAGCGTCGTGGCAATACGCTAAAAGCCATGCCCATGAAAGGCACGGCAAGTGCTCTGCACGCATCGGCCTCTGAACTGGCCAGCGACCCAAAGAACCAAGCAGAAAACGTCATGATTGTTGACTTGCTTAGAAATGATTTAAGTCGCCTGGCAGAGCTAGGTAGCGTGAAGGTGCCACAATTGTTTGAAGTTGCCAGACATGGCGATGTGCTGCAAATGACCTCGACGGTCGAGGCTACCGCCAAGCCTAAACTAAATTTG
>CALBMZ010000087.1 GCA_937896225.1 uncultured Alcaligenaceae bacterium
CTAATTGCGCAGCCAACTGAGCGGCAGCAACCGGGTCTGGCCCAACCGTTCGACGGCCATCAGAAATCAACACAATGGCACCTGATTGATATGATCCCGGCGGCACGGGTTTTAAATTAAACAGAACCGACTCATCTGACTGCTGACGGTTTGAAGACGCATTAAAACCATAAATTAACGGCTCAATATCTAACTCAAGTTCGGGTCGCAACACGGCAAGCGCCATCAGCAAACCACTGCCTGTAGCCGTGGCGCGTTGTAGCCGAAATCGATCAACTGCGGCCAACAACGCGTCACGATTGTCAGTCACGCGCTGTGCAACTTGAGCGGTACCTGCAAACGTTACCAGGCCCACTTTAAAATCTTTAGGCAGATCAGTAATAAAGGTTTTGACGGTAGACTGAGCTGCTCGAATACGATTAGGTGGAATGTCTTCCGCCAACATGCTTAAAGACACATCAACCGCCACCACCAAAGTGCGCGTGTCAGTGGGTAAAACAATATTTGCAGTGGGACGAGCCAACCCAAACAAACCCAACATCATGGCTAAAAGCAATAAAGCGGGGGGTATATGACGACGCCAACCTTGGCGAGCAGACAAGGCACGATTAACCAACATCAGTGTGGAATACGCAAATGCCTCACGTTGGCGACGCTTTAATAGCCAAAGGTAACCGGCCACCAATAGCGGCACGATTAAAAAACCCCACAATGCTTGAGGATAAATAAAGTGCATGAGTCGAACTTCAGCGTTAAGATAACTCAACTGTATCATTGCTTTCTGGTCTTGAGGTCATATGAAACGTGCCACCCTTTACAGCCGCTCGACTCGGTCGCCGCCCAGATCTCCGTCTTCCTCTTTATCACCTTCCCCAACTCCAAATCGAAATCAAACCCAGCCCATTCGAACTGAAAAATCTGACTCAACCCCCGTTAACGGCGTTGCCCGCCACGCAACTCACACAAAAGATACCCACAACACCAACCATGCCAACATAGATCGCACGGTAGGTTCAAACTCAGGCGACCCAAGCATAAACTCAAGGTGGCAAACCTTCGTTAAAAAGCCTTGGGTAGTTCTAAGTTTTGGGGTTTTGGTGGGTGCAGCGATTGTTTTTCAACTGACACCTGCATCTGTTCATGCACCTGCTTTAAACCAATCTCAAGTCGAATCTATTGTGCTTGAAACGCTCGCCACACAATCTTTGCCTGCACGTGCGGCACAAGTGGCCGCCGTGGTAGCACCCTCAGTTGTCAGCATTCAATCTATCGATACGGAAGCCAGTGAACGACCACCAAGCAACCAAATTAGTGAGCGCGGCAAAGGTACAGGCTTTGTCATCAAAGACGATGGCACCATACTCACCAACCACCACATTGTGGCAGATGCCAAACGTATTATGGTGACCTTTGCTGACGGTATGACTTCGCCCGCCATCATTATTTCCGCCCAACCCGAGCGTGATCTTGCCGTGCTACAACCTGCCCGCATACCTGAAGATTTACTTGCCGTCACATTAGCCGCTGGTGGTCAATTGACACCTGGAGATTTAGTGGTTGCCGTTGGATTTCCCTTCGGCCTGGGTTTATCTGTATCAGCTGGCATCGTATCAGGTCTAGACCGTACCTTTCCCATTCCTGGGGGTAGGCCTCTAGAAGGCTTAATTCAATTTGATGCCGCAGTTAATCCAGGCAACTCTGGTGGCCCATTAATCAACCAAAATGGCGAGGTGGTGGGTGTCGTCACGGCATTATTTAACCCCTCCTCTGACGGCACCTTTGCAGGCATCGGTTTTGCCATCACAATGGAAAGCGCCGCCAACTCAGTAGGCATTCCCCCTTTCTAAATATTGAGCAAAAAACCCATGACTCTCAACCAAAACTGGCAAGGCCAGCACAACACTGACACCGTTAAAGACGCTGCTGCAGTTATGGAAAGTGTGCTGTACGAAGTTAAAAAAATTGTAGTGGGCCAAGACGCTTTTTTAGAACGCATTTTAATTGCTATGCTGGCCCGTGGTCACTTACTAATCGAAGGCGTACCAGGGCTCGCCAAAACGCTCACTGTTAATACACTAGCGCAAGTTGTGCAAGGGCGTTTTAAACGCATTCAATTTACACCCGACTTGTTGCCAGCAGACTTAATTGGCACCCGTATTTATAATCAAAAGACCGGTGAGTTCAGCACTGAGCTTGGCCCTGTTTTTACAAACTTATTACTCGCTGATGAAATCAACCGGGCACCAGCAAAAGTACAAAGTGCGCTACTTGAAGTCATGCAAGAAAGACAAGTCACCATCGCGGGTCAAACCCATCGCGTACCCGAACCTTTTTTGGTGATGGCAACACAGAACCCCATCGAAAGTGAAGGCACCTACCCTTTACCTGAGGCACAGGTTGACCGCTTCATGATGAAAGTTTTGGTCGATTACCCAAAACCCGAAGAAGAAATCGTCATTGTTCAGCGAGCGATCGGGCAAACGATTGAGGTGGCTGCACGCGCCACCACAGATCAGTTGGCTCAACTACAGGCGCAATGCCAAAGTGGGTTTGTTGATTCAGCTATTGTGCAATATGCAGTTGACTTAGTGAATGCTACGCGCCAACCAGAACGTGTAGGGTTGTCAGGTTTAAACGATTATGTGATGTTTGGTGCCAGCCCCAGAGCCTCTATTAACTTGGTGCAAGGTGCAAGAGCATTAGCATTCTTAAGGGGCAGAGCCTACACCACGCCACAAGATCTAATTGATATTGTTCCCGACGTCTTACGCCATCGTATTATGCTGTCTTACGAAGCCCTTTCTGACCACATCACGACCGATGCCGTGATACAAGACATTCTTAAAGCACTACCCGCACCGACAAAACCGTTACACAATCATGTTCAAATTTCTCAAACTACAACAAGCTAACGCTCATACTGAAGCGCAACATAGCGCGGCAGCGGCACAGACATTCGCCCCCAATGACGCACAGGCCGTGCTGTCGCGCATTGAATGGGTGGGTGCAAAACGCCTTGACGGTTTGATGCAAGGCAACTACCAAACCCTATTTCGCGGCGCGGGTTTAATGCTGGCCGACCTACGCGAATATCGACCCCACGACGACGTGCGCCACATCGACTGGAACGTCACGGCTCGCATGCAAACCCCCTATGTGCGCGAGCATGAACAAGACCGAGATCTCACCGCTTGGTTTTTAACCGACCTATCTGCCTCAATTGATTTCGGTTCACAAGGCGTTAGCAAACGGGCCTTGATGACTGACTGTGTTGCCCTGTTGGGGCATATATTGCAGCGTCGAGGCAACCGAATCGGTGCGGTGATCGACCATGCAGACGCACTCAAAAACCTTGAAGTTTTACCCAGCCGCTCGGGTCGTCGCCATCTGTTGCATATCTTAAGCCAGCTCTTGAGCGGTGCTCCCCCCGTTCAAAACACAACCTCTGGTTTAAAAAGACTCTTAACTGGGGCACAACAGGTCATCAAACAACGCGCTACGATTTTTGTATTATCAGACTTTCTAACTGAGCCTGACTGGGTTAATACCCTACTCGCTTTGGCAAGCCGTCATGATGTTGTCGCAGTGCGCTTAGTTGACCCGTTTGATCGTGAGTTGCCAGCAATGGGCATGATGACCATTCGAGATACTGAAACAGACCAACAGGTTTTTGTTGATACGAACGATACAGGTTTTAGGAAACGCTTTGCAGAAGCGACACAAGACCATGAGGAACAGTTAATGAGAGCGTTCGCCCAAGCTGGTGTTGATTGCTTGGAACTGAATACAGATCATGCCGTGCATGAAGACTTGATCAACTACATTATTCAGCGCCAACGATTTCTCAGGCAAAGAAGCAAAGGTCGTAGCCATGCTTAATTCATTTAACCTGACCGCTTGGCTTCAATCAGACAAGATTCAATTTATTTGGCCTAGCATGCTCTGGCTGCTACTTATTGTGCCGCTAGGCATACTTTTCTACATTTTTTTCCGCCGTCAGCCCACTTCGAACCTGTTTACTTTTAACAAGTGGAATGTGGTCAGCGGTGTACTGGTGACGTTAGGCTTAACGGCACTACTTGTTGCCATTGCACGACCCCAAGTGCAAGTGAGCCTCCCTGCTAGAGCTGATCGATTAATGATCGTGCTTGATATTTCAGGCAGTATGCGCGCAGACGATGCCAAGCCCAGTCGGTTTGATGCCGCTAAAGTCGTTATTTCTAACCTACTCGACAACCAACCCCCTGGCCTGCAAGTTGGGCTGGTGACAACCGCTGCAACAGCGAGTTTGGTTCAGTCACTCACCACTGACCGCAACGCTTTACGTGAAGCATTAAACTCAACGTCTTTACAAACAGGTTCAGCGCTTGGCAGCGGCTTACTAATTGGTTTGTCTGAATTACTGCCGGCAGCAGGTATTGACGCGCAAGCTATTATGAACCAAAACACCATGCAACCGAACAGCCTGCCCTCAAGGCTATGGCGACCTGACCCAGAAAAGGTTTTGCCGACAGGTTCGAATCGTTCAGTTGCTTTGGTGCTCATCTCTGATGGCGAATCAAACATGGGGCCCAACGCTTTGATGATGGCTGAAATAGCATCTCAGTTTGGAGTACGTGTACACACAATTGGCTTAGGTACCGAAAAAGGTGCCGTGGTGAAAGCTGAAGGCATCTCGCAACGGGTTCGTTTGCAACCCGCTCTTTTAGCTGAAATTGCTGCCACCACCATTGGTCATTTTTACCAAGGCACAACAGAAAAAGACTGGCAAAAAATTTATCAGTCTATCGATACCAACATTCAGTTTGATCGTCGCCAGCCAGTTGAATTCAGTGCGTTTTTTTTGGGCGGTGGCCTGCTCTTAATTTTAGTAGGCATGGTCATGCGTTTGTACAGATTGGGTCGCATATTGTGAAATCACTCAACCCCAAACAGGTGTTGCTATAGATACTAAAAAACTTCTTCAGGCCAACCCTTGCTCAATCTTTATCATTTAACTTACGACTTCAGAAACAACAACAATTGCATCAACATCTGTACGCAAAACCAACGCCCTGACACGTTGAACAAGCCCCACAACAGGCATCAAGACCGCCAAACCCTTATCGTCTAACGTAGTGTCTGCGTGGGTTAAAAAGCAACGTACTTTGTTAGCAGTTTGCTGTTGCTGATACTCAAGAGCAAGGTGTTCTGAATCGAACATGACGATTGGAATTTTGCCTTGCCCTTGAATAAATTTTGTTAAAAACTGCGGAATATAAGACCTAGAAATGGATGCCCCACCAAACAACGGTGAAAAATTAACCTCGTTGATGATGGCGCCATTTTTATACCAAGGCTGACTGATGTCGGTGCTAATCACGTCAATTCCAGCAACACTTAAACCAAAAAGCTTAGCTGCTTGTAAAGCAAGCTTAATATTTTCAGAATGAATGGTTTTCGTAACATCCACATCAATACCGCCCCATTGCGTTGACTCAATTCTGCGAAGCGACACAAACTCACCTTCGCTTGGTAAGTATTGAGGTGAAAGCTCTAAGCGCTTCAACTCAATCAAAGCGAGATCATCAATTTTCTGAATCTCTGACCTTAACCAAGGTGGCTTTTCAGACTCTGCAAGCCATTGAGTGTTAACTAAATCGAGAACACTGCTGTGACCATCGCCCAATACACCCATAGGCATACGCTTAACCGCATACAACAGATCGCCATTGGCAACGAACAACCGATGGCACACACCAGAAACTTGTCGTTCAACAATGACATGTTTAGCATTTGAAATCTTATGAGCCGCAGCATAAGCCAATATAAGTGCTTGCTCGCTGAGCACGTCAACGGTTACCCCTTCACCACGATCTAGGTCAATCGGTTTAACAACGACCGGAAAACCGATATGATTTGCAGCGTTTATCGCACTTTGTTCAGTATTAACGACGACATGTACGGGTGCAGGTAACCCAGCTACTCTTAAGAGATTAGCCGTTATAACTTTATTTTGTGCCAGTTTTGAACCCATCTCAGAGTCAAGTTCAGCTGAACTGCGCGCCAGACGTTTTGATTGGCTACCCCACCCCAACTGATAAATGCCAAGACCAAGATGAAAAAATGGAATACCTAAAGCATGTGCAACCCGAAGAACAGGTATGGTAGATTTGCCTGCTGGAACCAAGCCATTTAGAGTCGAAAGCACATCGTCCGTTATGGTTCGCCAAACTTTTAAGCGGTTTTCAACTGCTGGCGAGTTTTGCACAACCCACTGATTCAGGTCAAGCGCTGATTTGATAGTATGACGGTAAACATTCTCGTGCAGGTGATGAACCGTTGCAATCTGAATGCTTAGGTTGAGCTGATCTTGATGAGTATCACTCTTCTCACATGCCGTGACTTGAATCAAATCAAAAACAGGAACCCTAGCAAGTTGAAAGATTTTTTGAACGATTAACAAGAAACCCGTTAGGTAAAGTCTCGTATCGTTTTCTAAATATTTAAACTGAGCCAAATGAGCATCGCTTAGACACCAAGATTGTTCATCAATCAAAAACTTTGCCCAATTCGAATACTGAGCCGTATTAAATTTCGCTGGCACCCATACATGGCAAGCCACGACTATAGATTCGTCAAGTAAAGTTTTGTGTGCCTGAAAAGCATTCATCTACCGAACCCATCGTTTGACATATTACCCACCTTGTTGAAATGACCCAAACAAACATAAAAGAGCATAAATCAAGTTTAATAAAATAAAGTCGACAGCAATCAGTTTAATCTTCGCCAAACTATCGAGCCAGATACATTTTTCACATTGTCAAATAGTGGCTAATTATGATGGAAATGGTCATACGTTTTGTTCGACTTTGGCCCATATTATGAACAAGTCATTCTATTGGTTAACACACGTCCTATGGCATGCGTTAAAGTAAAGCAATTGAAAATGAGGCTATATATGACCACAAACCTAAACACTGAACTGCTTGATTCTGAAATCGATACACTCGATGCTTTTTTAGCTGAGCTTGATGGCCCCGTTAACAGTTTTGAGGGGCTTGATGGCTTATTTTGTGCATTAATTTGTGCCCCAACTAAGGTGCCGACCAGCCAGTATTTAAAAGTCATTCTAGGTGACAGTACTTTTGCCGATAACAAAGAAGAAAAAAATATCTCGTCGCTTGTAGCACGGCACTGGCACAAAGTCGTCAACACGTTAACCCAAGCCTCTAAAGTCGGTGATGTTTATGTACCCGCCCTTCTCGTCGATGACGACGGCAACCCCATGGGTAATGAATGGGCAGAAGGTTTTATTTTGGGGCTCACCATGACTCAAAAAGACTGGCATGCCTTTAGTCAAAACACCGAGCTTGGTGGCTTACTAGAACCCATGATGTTGCTCGCTCATGAGTATCACCCCGACCCCAGCTTGCGCCCAGAAGCGATAAGCATCGACGCCCGTGAAGAGGTAATAGACACCATGTTTGATAATTTAATGCTGATTCATGAGCACTTTCAGCGGCTCCGTAACTAAGCAACAGAACCTGCTTGATATTTCAACATGCCAAATATCTAACTCAAATAGCTGATTATGTATTGATTTAATAGGTACCGATTATTTAATATTGCACGTAGCGCTAAGGTCCAAAAATGAACAAACAGATCATGAAATTTTTATATTCATGTTTGATTGCTTTTACAAGCTTTACTGCACAAGCTGATAAAACCGGCATTGGCTGTCAATTTATTGATGGCGCTGCACCTATAAAAAGTGGCGTCATTAAATATTTTCAAGTAGGTTCCGGGCAGCCTGTGCTTTGATGACATGGCCTGTTTGCTCAAAAAGAGCAATGGTTAGTTTTTGCATGCAACATGTCGCGACACGGCTATGCTATTTACGCCCCAGATTTGCCTGGTTATGGTCAAAGCACAGGCTTCCCAATTGAAAGCTATAAGCTCTCCTCTATTGTTTTTTACGCCAACGACCATTTCTTTCGAAATAAAGAGTCAGCCATAAAAGAATATGTATCAACGACCCCTACGTTTATCGCATGGGTGGTGTTTATAAAATCTAAGCCGATTTCTTTTCTCTGGGGAAAATCACCGCCCCAAGCACCGTGAGCAAACTTAATGCAGCAATAGACTTCAACATTAAGTCGAAACCGCCTGCATTGTAGAGCACAGAAACCAGCCCTACCGACAAACCTGCCGCGGTAAAACCCAAGAAGAATCTGATGGAATACGCACGACCGCGCCATTCATCAACGGTATATTTACCAAGCATGGTGTCATTGACTGTGACCTGTCCAAACACGGCAATCACAATCACAATGGATGACATAATCAAACCATAATCGGTCAATGTCGACGCCAAAAATAAGGCCGGAACAATACCAATAGCTAGGGGTAAGAAAACATTTTTCAAAGAATGTTTATCTAATAAATGGCCAATCACATATTGAGCTAATGCGCCAAATAAGTACACTACAAACACGATCAAACCTAATATAGCGGTATGACTTGTGAGACTTGTTAACCTTTCTTGAAAAATTTTAGGCAAAGCCACTGTTACTGAATTAAAGGTAATAGAACTCGCAATGATTGTGATGAACAAAGAAACCATGACCCAAATCATGACTGACTTCGGTACTCTTGCGGTCACGGCCACCGATTTTTTTAAAAGCTTATCAACTGACCTCGGTACCTGATAAATAAATAAAAAGCCGATCACAAGGGAAATAATGCCAGGCACCAGAAAAGCGGCTCGCCAACCAAAATACTCATTGATGAAACCCGTTACCAGCGCTGAAGAAGCCACGCCAAAATTACCCCACATGCCGTTAATTCCTAGTTCTTTACCTAACTTATCGACATGAGAGACTAACATTGATGTGCCAACAGGGTGGTATATAGAGGCCATGACACCGATGCACAACAACACTGCACCTAATTGCAATGGCGTTTGAACAAACGACATGCAAGAAAGCGTCAAACCCATGCCAACAAAAAATATGGCCATCATATTGCGACGGCTCCACTTATCACCAAGCCAGCCTGAAACTAAGGCACCCGCACCAAAAGCAATAAAACCTGGCGTTGCATAGGGCAAAAGCTCGCCGTAGGTCAAACCAAACTTAGGTGCAATCACGATGACTGCAACGGTAAATATCAACATCGCATAATGATCGATGAAGTGACCCACATTCATATACATAATGATTTGTTTAGATTGTGTCATTTACAGTGTTTATTGATTAAAAATATCGTTATTTATCACTTGATTAGATACTTATTTGACGTCACAATGAAATTACATAGTCAGCTTGATTCTAAGGTTTTTTGTGAGGGAAGCCAAAGACAATTGATCACATGCACATTTAATAGTTTGGTTTTTTTTCAACACCTTAACAACAATAAAGGTACGGTATGGTTCTTTATCAAGCTGCATCGTCATATTACTCAATGATTGCCCGTCTGGCCTTACATGAGGCTAAGGTCGATTTCGAAAGTCATATGGTTGACATTCACTTTGCCAAGCAGCAGTTTACGCCTTGGTATCGAGCCCTAAACCCAAACATGACCGTACCCACGCTTGTTGATGGCCAAGAGATATTCACTGACAGTCACGATATTTTGCGCTATGCAGCAACGCATGCTGGGTCGAATTGGCTAGACGCCAACGACTCAAGTCGAGCACAAATTGAATCAACCGTGAATGCGTTTTACGCCATTGACATTGAAAACATTACGTTTGGTAAATTGATGGTCAAATACCCGCCTTTGCACATCATGTTTC
>CALBMZ010000088.1 GCA_937896225.1 uncultured Alcaligenaceae bacterium
TTTGCTTCAGTACCTGATGCTCGAATCAACACTCGCCCGGTATCGCCGATTTTCTGCTCAACCGCTTCACGTGCCTGTTTTAACCCCCCATGCGCAGCCCAATCAAGCATGGGGTCAATTTCTACATTGATCATAACCTGAGGGTATAAACTCAACTCAGCAACCCATTCAGCCAAACTAACCTGGTGCTGCCTTAATGCTGCCAAAACCTGCAGCGCGGCAATGATGCCATCGCCTGTTGTGTGGCAGTCCAGGCAGAGTATGTGGCCCGAACCTTCACCGCCAAATAACCAATGATGCGCCTTGAGTTGCTCGATCACATATCGATCACCCACTTTTGCTCTGATAAATGGAATATTCATACGGTGCATGGCTTTTTCAAAAGCGTAATTGGTCATTAGCGTACCCACCACACCTTGAACTGGAGCTATAGCAGCGCGAGCACGCACAATGGCGAACAAGATCTCGTCACCATTAAAAATTCGGCCACTGGCGTCAACCATTTGCAGTCTATCTGCATCGCCATCTAAGGCAATACCTAAATCAGCACCTTGTTCAATGACTGTTTGAGCTAACAGTTCCGGGTGCATCGCACCCACATCTTTATTTATATTAAAACCGTCTGGTTGCGCCCCAATACTATGCACCTTGGCGCCGAGTTCTTTAAAAACTGGTGCCGCAATATGGTATGCCGCGCCATTAGCTGCATCAACCACCAATTTGATACCCACTAAATCAAGCTCAGAACCAAACGTACTTTTACAAAACTCAATGTAACGACCTGCTGCATCATCAATGCGTCGGGCACGACCGAGTTGATCAGATGTCACGCAAGACATGGGCTTAGCCAACTCGGCCTCAATCATTTCTTCTACTTCATCACCTAACTTCATGCCTGAGGTAGAGAAGAACTTAATGCCATTGTCATCATAGGGGTTGTGAGAAGCACTAATCACTACACCTGCCACTAATCGCCAAGCCCGTGTCAAATAAGCGACTGCAGGCGTTGGAATTGGCCCAGCCAGCAATACATCAACCCCAGCGGCAGCGAAGCCCGCCTCTAACGCAGACTCAAGCATGTAACCACTAATACGTGTATCTTTGCCAATTAATATGGTTGGTCGACCACGAAGAGAAGCCGCTTGCGCAAACACTCGGCCTGCAGCGTAGCCTAATCGTAGGGCAAACTGAGGGTTAATAATTGGACCACCGACTTTGCCACGAATGCCATCGGTACCAAAATACATTTTTGTAGTCATATTTTTATGAACTCATTTTTTGTTTGACGGCTTGCCAAACTTTTAAGGCGTCTTGGGTGGCATCAACGTCGTGTACACGCAATATCATGGCACCCTGATTTAACGCAATTAAAGCACCCGCAACACTGCCCACCACACGCTGATCTAAAGGCTTGTTTAGCACATTTCCAATCATAGACTTACGTGACAACCCAATCATGACCGGGAAGTCTAATGCCACAATTTGATCAAGGTGGGCCAGTATTGAATAGTTATGGTCTAAGGTTTTGCCAAACCCAAAGCCTGGGTCAATTGAAATACGATTTCGTTTAATACCGTGCTGCATGAGCACTTGGGCAGCATGACTCAAAGCCTGCCGCACCTCTGAAACTACATCAGAGTAAGTTGGGTGGTGTTGCATACTTGTGGGCTCACCTTGCATGTGCATGATGCATAAGCCACAGTTTGGGTGTTCACTCACAATTTGTCGAGATGTTAAGTCTCGAAACCCATCAACATTATTAATGATGTCAGCACCCGCCTCTAATGCAGCTTGCATGACCTGGGGTTTACGAGTGTCTACTGAAATAGCAACCCCAGCATGCCTTAGTGCGTATAACACAGGCATAATGCGTTCGATTTCTTGATTTACTGTCACTGATAGCGCACCAGGCCGAGTCGATTCACCGCCTATGTCGATAATTTTTGCGCCCTGCTCGATAAGCTTTTGTGCGTGACGTATCGCTTGGTCTGCAACAAAATTAATCCCACCGTCCGAAAATGAATCGGGTGTGACATTAACTATACCCATAATGACGCAATGCGAGCGTTCAAAAGTGAAACGCCCGCATTGCCAAATGTTACTTATCATGCATCACTCATCATACCTGGCCCAGTTAAACCACCTCGGCTGGGTTTCCACTATTGGCGTTCGGTGCCGAACCTGTTGGTGGCACGTCTGATGAATCAGTGTGTGTCATAGGGACCTTAGGCTGACGAGGTGGGCGACCTTCAATGATGTCGTCAATTTGATCTGAGTCGATCGTTTCCCACTCAAGAAGAGCCTTGGTCATGACCTCAACTTTATCGCGATTATTTTCTAAAATATCGCGAGCATAATTGTATTGCTGATCAATAATTTTACGAATTTGATCGTCGACTTTTTTCATGGTTGACTCAGACATGTGTGTGGTTTTCGTCACACTGCGGCCTAAGAACACTTCACCTTCATTTTCTGCATAGACCATAGGGCCCAGTTCATCTGTCATACCGTAGCGCGTAACCATGTCACGGGCAATAGCGGTTGCACGCTCAAAGTCGTTTGATGCACCAGTGGTCATTTGCTGCATAAACAGTTCTTCTGCAATACGGCCACCAAACAACACAGCAATAGTTGAGAGTAAGCGCTCTTTATCCATACTGTAACGATCAGCAACCGGCAACTGCATGGTGACGCCTAGAGCACGGCCACGAGGAATAATGGTGACTTTATGCACAGGATCAGTTTTTGGAATCATGCGAGCCACCACAGCATGGCCAGACTCGTGATAAGCGGTGTTACGACGCTCTTCTTCAGGCATCACAAGCGAACGACGCTCAGCACCCATAATAATTTTATCTTTGGCTTTTTCAAAGTCAGACATATCGACTAAGCGACCATTACGACGGGCGGCAAACAATGCTGCTTCGTTTACTAAGTTGGCTAAATCTGCGCCCGACATACCTGGGGTGCCACGAGCCAGAATACCCGCTTCAGTATTAGGCGCAATAGGCACTTTGCGCATATGCACTTTCAAAATTTGTTCACGACCGCGAATATCGGGGAGGGGCACAATCACTTGACGGTCAAAACGACCCGGGCGTAACAGAGCTGGGTCGAGCACGTCGGGACGATTGGTTGCCGCAATAACGATGACGCCTTGGCTGGCTTCAAAGCCGTCCATTTCGACGAGCATTTGATTCAGTGTTTGTTCACGCTCGTCATTACCGCCACCCACACCTGCACCACGTTGACGGCCAACCGCATCAATTTCGTCAATAAAAATAATGCAAGGTGAATGTTTTTTAGCATTTTCGAACATGTCGCGGACGCGAGCAGCGCCCACACCAACAAACATTTCAACAAAGTCTGAACCCGAAATACTGAAGAAGGGTACTTTGGCTTCGCCTGCAATGGCGCGCGCTAAAAGAGTTTTACCCGTACCAGGTGAACCCACCATCAAAACGCCACGAGGAATACGACCCCCTAATTTTTGAAATCTTGTCGGATCTCGCAAGAAGTCAACCAATTCTTGAACGTCTTCTTTTGCTTCATCGCAACCTGCGACGTCAACAAAAGTAGTTGTATTCGTGGTTTCATCAAGCATACGGGCTTTTGATTTACCAAAACTAAAGGCGCCGCCTTTGCCACCACCCTGCATTTGACGCATAAAGAATATCCAGACGCCAATTAGCAAGAGCATGGGGAACCATGACACGAAGATACTCATCAGCAATGAGGGTTCGTCGCGCGCTTTACCTGACACTTGAACGCCAGCTTTCATCAGGTCAGACACCATCCAGATGTCGCCAGGCGATGTGATCGTGTAAGGACGACCGTTGTCAGGTGTGACATGCAACACATCTGTTTGCACATCAACTTTGCGAATCTTACCAGCCTGCGCATCGTCCATAAACTGGGTGTAGCTGACTGATTCTTGCGCCACAGGCCGGCTGTCAAACTGTTTAAAAACAGTAAACAACACCAGCGCAATGACCATCCAAACCGCTATTTTTGAGAACGAATTGTTCACGGCCGATCTCCTGCAATACATTTCAAAATTTGCTTCACCTCGGCAAAGGTGTTACAAAAAAAATTTGTCAAATCATTCTACCCGCAATTTTACGGTTAGACGTGTGTTAACCCTATTACCCACACAATCACATGTTACTTGCAGTCACACACAATTACCTGTGCTTTTTACCGTAAATAATTTTTTAGCCCCTTTGCCACTAGGAATGTCTCAGATGACCTGTCACGCGACGCTTTGGGCTTTCGTTCAACTACACGCTTGAAATCTTTTTTAAGCAATTCAACGATTTGAGAAAAGCCTGTACCGTGGAATGCCTTCACAATTAACGCACCATCAGCCTTCAGGTTTGCTATGGCAAAGTGCTGTGCCAATTCGCAAACGTGGGCAATTCGAGCTGAATCTGCACTGCTTACTCCTGATAAGTTGGGGGCCATATCTGAAATAACAAGGTCGACTTTTACCTGACCCAACTTTTCAGTGAGCAATTGCGACACAATATCTTCACGAAAATCACCCAAAATGAACTCCACACCTGCAATAGGTTCCATTGGAAGCAAATCTAAGGCGATAATACGACCATTGAGCACGCCACCTGCCCCAACCAGCCTTTCTCGAGCTACTTGAGACCAGCTACCTGGGGTTGAGCCTAAATCAACCACCACATCACCAGGGCGAAGCAGTTTTTCAGTATCGGCAATTTCAATCAGTTTAAATGCAGCACGTGCCCGATAGCCTTTTTGTTGTGCCAGTTTCACGTAGGGGTCAAGCAGATGTTGGTTGATCCACTCTTGTGAAAATTTCTTTTTTGCCATTACCGTACAATTCCATTATGTCGACACTCGAACTTACCAGCAAATCACGCAGCGCACTACGCGGTGCTGCCCACCCACTTAAACCAGTCGTTATGATTGGTGACCAGGGTTTAACCGCCCCAGTTCTTAAAGAAATTGACTTAGCCCTCAATTCGCATGAACTGATAAAGGTTAAAGCCGGAAGCCAAGAACGCGAAGATCGCAATAGTATCTTGACACAAATTTGTGAACAGCTCGAATGCGCAGCTGTTCATCATTTGGGCAAGACGCTTATCTTGTATCGCCCTAACGATCGTCGCACGTATGCCGAGGTATTAGGTGAAAAAATACCTAAACCTATTGCGATTGCAAAACGCAAAGCTTCAGAACCTCACACCCCTAAAAAACTAGCGGCTCAAGGCAAAACACTCGGCAAGCGATCGCGTATTGTAAAAGATACTGACGGCAACAGCGAAACAGGGCGTGCAACCCGGGTATTTTCAGCTGAAAAACCAACCCGCCCCACTCGCCGCGCAGTGGGTCAAACGGCTAAACGTGCCACACAAGCTAAGCCTCGTAGTGCCATGAGCTTGAAGTCTGGCGCACGTCGTGGTCGTACAAATTAAACTTTTAAATTGAACGTTAACTGTTTTTACAAGGTGATCACCTTCAAAGCATGGGGCGATCACCTCAAAATAGTATTAAATGTAACGCACATCTAAAATTTCATACTCAATGACACCTGATGGGGCGTTCACTTCAACCACATCACCCACCTCTTTACCAATCAATGAGCGGGCCACAGGGCTTGAAATAGAGATCAAATTACTACGTATATCAGCTTCTAGATCACCCACAATTTGATACGTAACGCGCGCGCTCGATGTTAGGTCTTCAATATCTACCGTGGCGCCAAATACCACTTTACCGTCAGCATCAAGCTCTTTAGGGTCAATAACTTGTGCATTTGAAAGTGTACCGTCCAATTCAAGAATTCGCCCTTCCACAAAGGCCTGGCGTTCACGTGCTGCATCATATTCTGCATTCTCTGACAAATCACCTTGTGCACGGGCCTCTGCAATGGCATTGATAACATCAGGGCGCTCGACATGCTTGAGACGATGTAGTTCTTCTTGAAGACGTTTCGCACCGGCGACGGTCATTGGTATAGCAGACATGACTGAATTCCTTAATAAAATAAATAAACCCCGGCAAAGGTTAAACCGGGGTCAAGTATTGTTACATTAATTGGTCTATTGTAGGAAACTTTAGGAACTTTGCAAGTACAACCCGTACTTAGCTGATCAACTGTCTATATTTTTTGTATTTTAGGTAAGTAAACATGACTGAAGTAATTATTATTCGCCACGGCGAAACGCACTGGAACACCGAGCATCGACTGCAAGGTTGGTGCGATACAGATTTAAATGAAGTGGGGCTTGAGCAGGCTCACGCGTTAGCCAAACGCTTAGCGCATGAACATCATCATGAAAATCGGCACATCGATCAAGTATATTCAAGTGACCTTAAACGTGCATATCAAACCGCTCAAACGGTGGCCACCGCCGTGGGGCTTGAGGTGTTAGTTGAGCCAGGTATTCGAGAACGAAATTTTGGCGTGCTAGAGGGCGTTAAGTTTAGCGAAATGTTCGAAGAACAACCCGAAGCGGCGGTGATTTGGCAACGTCGCCAACCTGACGAAGACTTGCCCCTAGGTGAGTCACTTCAAGCGTTACATGATCGTGCCATTCAAACCGTAAATGATATCGCCCGCCGTCACCCCGAGGGTCGTATTGCATTGGTGACACATGGCGGCACGATGGATGTATTATGGCGACATGCCACCCAGTCACCTTTAGAAACGCCACGCGTTGCAAAACTTGCCAATGCCAGCATCAATCGTATTTATGTCGGCGAGACGACTTGGCAGTTAATTGAATGGGGTGACGTGGCACACCTTGAGGGTTTTACGAACGCTAATACAGGTTTTTTTCGCTAAGCAAGTTACAAACGCTTTAACCCGTCGAATATCAGCTTGACCTACGTTTTTTTCGCGGTGCGTTACTTGCTAAACGGTCGTACAAAGCGGGAGGAATCAAACGCATCAAGCGTGCCACCCACCCCATTTGCCAAGGAATAACAATATAGCGCCGACGGTGTTCAATTGCTTTTGCTGCCCGACGTGCAAAAACATCTGCAGGTAACAAGAACGGCATGTGGTAAGTGTTCACCGCTGTCATTTCGCTTTTAACGTAACCGGGCGCAATGGTGACCACTGAAACACCCTTGGGGGCCATTTCTAAACGCAGGGCTTCGCAATAGGTTGCAACAGCTGATTTAGAGGCGCTGTAAGCCCCCGCACCGGGCAAACCCCTAACGCCAGCTACGCTTGCAATGCCCACCAACCTTCCTGAGCCCAGCGCCACCATTGCAGGTATAAAAGGCTCAAATGTGGCAACGGTTGCTAAAACATTGATGTCGAATATTTCTTTAAATACTGCAAAGTCGTCAGTTGATTCTGTTAGCGTACCCGCACTCACACCCGCGTTAGCAATCACCACATCAACCGCCCCACCCGTTTGCTTCATGAAGTCTGCCGCGGCAGCATGTAAGGCCTCACGATCACGAACATCAAGCAAATAGGTGAAGTGTTGACGAGGCAAGCTGGCCACCACAGCCTCGAGCTCAGGCTGGCGGCGGGCAACCAAACCCAACACATACCCTGCTCGAGCGTATTGCAGGGCTAAGGCAGCACCCAAACCGCTGCTAGCGCCCGTAATAAATACAGAGGGCTGGCGAGTGATTTGAGATTTACTGTTTGGCCAATGAGTCATGTAAAGATTGCAATGAGTAAACTTGCAAGCCACGACCTTCACGTAAATATTGCATACCCTCAACCGCGGCCCAAGCCCCTGCAATCGTGGTGTAGTAGGTGACACGGGCAGCTAACGCTTGCGTACGAATCGTTCGAGAGTCAGTGATGGCGTTACGACGTTCTTCAACGGTGTTGATAACCAATGAAATATCACCATTTTTCAACATATCAACGATATGAGGGCGACCTTCAGCTACTTTATTGACGATGCTAACAGGTATGCCCGCCGCTTCAATTGCTGCAGCAGTACCTCGTGAAGCAGAAATTTTAAAACCCATGGCATCAAGCCCTCGCGCCACATCAATGGCCCGCTCTTTATCTTGATTTTTTACGCTAATAAACACACGACCTGATTCTGGCAACTTCACGCTTGCAGCGATTTGCGATTTGACGAAGGCTTCACCAAAACTTTGGCCAACACCCATCACTTCGCCCGTAGACTTCATTTCAGGGCCCAAGATCGTGTCAACGCCTGGAAATTTCACAAACGGAAAAACCGCCTCTTTTACTGAGTAGTAATGAGGAATCACCTCGTTTGTAATGCCCTGCTCATCAAGCGAGATACCTGCCATAGACAGCGCACCAATTTTAGCTAAAGGTAAGCCCGTTGCTTTAGATACAAAGGGTACCGTGCGTGATGCACGGGGGTTAACCTCAAGCACAAATACTTCACCGTCTTGCACAGCAAACTGCACATTCATCAAACCTTTAACATTTAAGGCTCGCGCCATAGAAGTAGTTTGGCGCTTAATTTCTTCAATGACGTCAGACGTCAACGAGTAAGGCGGTAAGCAGCAGGCCGAATCGCCAGAGTGCACACCAGCTTGCTCGATGTGTTCCATGACGCCACCAATGAATACACGTTGGCCGTCGGCAATACAATCGACATCAACTTCAATGGCATGATTTAAGAAGTGGTCAAGCAAAACGGGGGAGTCATTGCTTACTTTGACGGCTTCACGCATGTAGCGTTCGAGGTCGTTTTGCTCGTGAACAATTTCCATTGCCCGGCCACCCAACACGTAACTCGGGCGAACCACCAAGGGGTAACCAATTTCAGACGCATGCGACAACGCTTCTGCTTCGGTGCGTGCAGTGCGATTAGGGGGTTGGCGTAAATTAAGCTTAACCAATAGCTTTTGAAAACGCTCGCGGTCTTCCGCCACATCGATAGACTCAGGGCTGGTACCAATTATAGGCACCCCGTTAGCCTCTAATGAACGCGCTAATTTCAAGGGCGTTTGCCCACCGTACTGAACAATCATGCCAACAGGCTGTTCAATGTGAACAATTTCTAAAACATCTTCAAGCGTTAACGGCTCAAAATAAAGTCGGTCAGAGGTGTCGTAATCAGTTGAAACGGTTTCAGGATTGCAGTTCACCATGATGGTTTCAAAACCATGCTCACGTAACGCTAACGCTGCATGCACGCAACAATAGTCAAACTCAATGCCTTGACCAATACGGTTTGGGCCACCACCGAGAACAATGATTTTTTTACGATCAGTGGGTTTTGACTCACACACTTGCTCGTATGTTGAATACATATAAGCCGTGTTGGTTGAAAACTCAGCCGCGCAGGTATCGACACGTTTAAAAACAGGGCGCACGTTGAATTGATGACGCGTTTTACGCACCTCAGCTTCTGTGGTATCAAGCAAAAAGGCTAAACGACGATCAGAGAAACCACGGCGCTTAAGTTGAAACAAGGTTTCACGTTTTAGATCAGCCAGTGTTTTCTGCTCAAGTGCTAACTCAATATCGACAATTTCTTTGATTTGCTCAAGAAACCAGGGGTCGATGTGCGTGATTTGATGCACATCTTCGAGGCTAAAGCCTTGCGCAAACGCATCACCTACATACCAAATACGTTCTGGGCCAGGCTCACCCAATTCAATTTGTATTTTTTCGCGATCAATGGTTTTTTGATTTAAGCCATCGACACCCACTTCGAGGCCACGCATAGCTTTCTGAAACGACTCTTGGAAGGTACGGCCTATGGCCATTACCTCGCCCACTGACTTCATTTGCGTGGTGAGTCGTGAATCAGCTGTGGGAAATTTTTCAAAGGCAAATCGTGGAATTTTAGTCACGACGTAATCTATCGTTGGCTCAAAAGAGGCTGGTGTGGCGCCCCCAGTGATTTCGTTTCTAAGTTCGTCAAGCGTATAACCAACCGCCAAGCGGGCTGCCACTTTAGCAATAGGGAAGCCGGTGGCCTTTGATGCCAAGGCAGATGAACGCGAAACACGCGGGTTCATTTCAATAACAATGAGACGACCATTTTTTGGGTTGACCGCGAACTGAACGTTTGAACCGCCCGTATCGACCCCAATTTCACGCAAGACCGCAATCGATGCATTACGCATGATTTGATATTCTTTATCAGTCAAGGTTTGAGCTGGTGCAACGGTGATTGAGTCACCTGTATGCACACCCATTGGGTCTAAGTTTTCGATTGAACACACAATAATGCAGTTGTCGGCGCTATCGCGCACGACTTCCATTTCGTATTCTTTCCAGCCTAATAACGACTCTTCAATGAGTAACTCATTGGTTGGTGAAGCTTCAATACCCCGACGACAAATGGTTTCAAATTCTTCGCTGTTGTAAGCAATACCCCCTCCGCTACCGCCCATGGTGAAACTAGGGCGAATGACGATGGGGAAACCACTGGTATTGGTTTGTGTAGCAATTTGCCGCTGCACCTCATAAGCTTCTTCAAGCGTATGCGCCACACCCGATTTGGCCGACTCGAGCCCAATCGAAGTCATGGCAACCTTAAATTTTTGACGATCTTCGGCCTTTTCAATGGCCTGAGCATTGGCGCCAATCATCTCGACACCATGCTTTTGCAATACCCCTTGCGCTTCTAAATCAAGCGCACAATTTAAAGCAGTTTGTCCACCCATGGTTGGCAACAAAGCATCAGGCTTTTCAATTTCAATAATTTTTTCAACGACTTGCCAAGTAATGGGTTCGATGTAGATAACATCAGCCGTTTCAGGGTCGGTCATGATGGTCGCAGGGTTGCTATTGACCAATATGGTTCGGTAGCCCTCAGCTTTGAGGGCTTTACAAGCTTGTGCGCCTGAATAATCAAATTCGCAGGCTTGACCGATAACAATCGGACCGGCGCCAATGATGAGGATACTTTTAAGGTCTGTACGTTTAGGCATAGGGCTCTTGAATTATTTCTGCTGGGCCATAAGGCCTATAAATTTGTCGAATAGCGCCACGATATCGTGGGGGCCAGGGCTAGCTTCGGGGTGCCCTTGAAAACAAAAGGCGGGACGATCCGTTAGCTCAAAGCCTTGCAAGGTACCGTCAAATAACGAAATATGTGTGACTTGTGCGTGCTTTGGCAAAGTACTGGCATCAACGGCAAAACCATGATTTTGGGCGGTAATATGCACACGACCTGTGGCAACATCTTGTACAGGGTGATTTGAGCCGTGGTGACCATTTTTCATTTTGATGGTGCGAGCACCCACTGCCAAACCCATAATTTGATGACCCAAGCAAATACCAAATGTTGGTATTTTTTGCTCAAGAAAAACTTGAGTGGCTTTGATAGCATAATCGCACGGCTCAGGGTCACCTGGGCCATTAGACAGAAAAATACCATCTGGCTTTAAAGCTAAAGCTTGTTCTGCAGTGGTTTGAGCCGGTACAACCGTGATGCGGCAACCCCGTTCGGCCAACAATCTTAAAATATTTGTCTTAACGCCAAAATCGTAAGCCACCACGTGTGGACCGTCGCCCGCACCTGAGACGAAACCTTCGCCTAAAGCCCAAACAGACTCAAGCCAGTTATAAGGGGCTGTACATGAGACTTTTTGAGCCAAATCTTTACCCTGCATGCCGGGAAACTGTTTGGCTAGAGCAAGGGCTTTGTCAGCGTCTTGACCCACATAAATACACGCACCTTGGGCCCCCTTTTCACGCAAAATTCGGGTGAGCTCACGGGTATCGACGCCAGCGATGGCGACAATACCGTGCTCTTTTAAGTATTCAGGCAACGATTGCGTGGCACGAAAACTTGATACACGTAACGAGCAGTCTCGCACAACAAGACCTGCTGCATGTACTTTATTGGACTCAATATCTTCGGGGTTAACACCCGTATTACCAATGTGCGGGTATGTTAACGTCACAATTTGACCGCTGTAACTGGGGTCAGTTAAGATTTCTTGGTAACCCGTCATGGCCGTGTTAAAAACCAATTCAGCAACACTGTGACCTGGCGCACCAATAGAATACCCATAAAACAAGGTACCATCAGCTAACGCTAAAATTGCCTGAGGAAGTTCGGCTTGAGCGTTTTCTTTTAAACTCTCTGGAAATATTGACGACAGCACGCTATTGACCCCGGTTTTAAACCACATATTCAAACCCTATGAGTATAACCCGCTATGGCTAATTTGCTTGAAACGCTTCGACAACATACGATTGTGGTAGCAGACACGGGAGATTTCGAAGCGATGCAACGATTTCGACCGACCGATGCCACCACGAATCCCTCTTTAATTTTAAAAGCGGTTCAACAACCCGCCTATAAACCCATGCTCGCTCAGTGTGTCGCCCAACATGCTAAAGCACCCCTTGAGCTGCGCACAGATCATTTATTAGTTGCTTTTGGTGTACAAATTTTAAATATTTTGCCTGGGCGTGTTTCAACTGAAGTTGATGCGCGTCTTTCATTTGACACTCAAGCAACGATTGAACGGGCTAAGCGACTCATAGCATTGTACGAGTCTCAAAACATTGGTCGCGATCGCGTCTTAATCAAAATCGCGGCCACATGGGAAGGTATACAAGCCGCCCAGCAACTCGAAGCGATTGGCATTCATTGCAATTTGACGTTGCTTTTTTCAATAGAACAAGCGGTTGCCTGCGCTAATGCTAAAGTCAAACTGATTTCGCCTTTTGTGGGCCGAATTTACGATTGGTATAAAAAAACGGCTGGCGCAAACTGGCAAGAAGACGCACAATCTGGTGCGCAAGACCCTGGTGTGATGTCGGTTGCCCACATTTATGCTTACTTCAAAGCACGTGGTATTGGCACTGAGATTATGGGCGCCAGCTTTAGAAATATTGGCCAAATTGTCGCGCTCTCAGGTTGCGACTTACTGACCATCAGCCCAGAGCTTATGGCAGAGCTAGAAAGCAAAACAGATCTTGTTTTACCAGGGCTTGAATACAACGAAAAAGCCCGCCTTGATGGCAATTATGCGCAGCAAAATATTGGGGCAGATATCGACGTATCTAGCGAAGCCAACTTTCGATTTTTACTGAATCAAAATGCAATGGCCAGTGAGAAACTGTCTGAGGGTATTCGTGCATTTGTAGCCGACTCAATCAAATTAGATCGGTTACTGGCTTAAGAGGTAGGTCGACGTTCCATGAGCGCCCAAGCAATCGTACCGGCGTCAACATACTCAATTTCACTGCCTGCGGGCACGCCCCGCGCGATGCGCGTAACCGTTAGGCCTTTCGCCCGAAGGGCATCACCTAAATAATGCGCAGTCGTTTCACCTTCAGCCGTAAAATTAGTTGCCAAAATAACTTCTTGTACCACGCCATCGGTCGCACGCTTGATCACTCGCTGAAAATTAAGCTCAATAGCACCCAACCCTTCCAAGGGCGCGAGTCGACCCATTAATACGTAATAAAGGCCTTTGTAATTATGGGTTGACTCAATAGAGTTGAGGTCTGCCGATGTTTCAACAATGCACAACTGAGTCAGGTCACGCTGATCATGCTGGCAGGTGGCGCAAATAGGTACTTCCGTAAACCCATTGCAACGTTCACAATGCAACAAATTTTTGGCCGCTTCCGTCAGAGCAGTGGCCAGGTTGCTGGCAGCCTGAGGGTCATGTTGCAATAAATGATAAGCCATGCGCCTAGCGGTTCGTTCACCAACCCCTGGCAACTGTCTCAATGCTTGCACAAGATCAAGCAAGGGTTGGGGTTCAGGCAAAATTGACGTCATGGCTTAACGATGTAACAGGGTCATAAAATAAAACGTCTCGGTATAAAACTGTGCTTTAGAACGGTAACTTCATACCAGGTGGTAAAGGCAAGCCTGCGGTCACCGTCGCCATACGCTCTTGCGACGTGGCCTCAGCTTTACGCAAGGCGTCATTGAATGCCGCTGCGACGAGATCTTCAAGCATATCCTTGTCGTCAGCTAAAAGGCTTGGGTCAATTTCAACACGCTTGACATCATGACGGCAATTCATGGTGACTTTAACTAAACTACCCCCTGCTGCCCCTTCGACCAAAATATCTGCCAAAGCGTCTTGCGCTTTTTTGAGGTTATCTTGCATTTGCTGAGCTTGACGCATCAAGCCTGCCATCTGTCCTTTCATCATTTGCTTTTTTCCTTAGAGTCGAACCGTTTTATTTAAAACAACAATTAATATGTTTAGTGTAATGTAGGTGGAACAGGTTGGATGGAACCGGGGATGACCTGCGCATCAAAATCTCGAACCAGCGTTTGCACAAAAGGGTCTTGCGCCACCATTTCCTCAGCTTGCAGTTGGCGAGCCTGCTTATTTGTTTCATCAATTTTGTGGGCTGAAACGCCGGTCACGAACTCGCCCACTGTAATGTTCACCTCAACGTGAGCACCCAATACCTGCTTAAGAACCGCCAATAGTCTTTCAGCATGAGGCCCTTGCGCCAAAGCTTGCGAAGGTATTCTAAGGGCTAATGCATGAGGCTGAACCGATAGACATTCTGATTGGCGGGCCAACTGTAAAGCCAAACCACTTAAAGGCAACGACCCAACAAAATTAGGCCATTCGTCTGGCACTGTGAACGTGATAGGTTCAACAGTTGCAGGTTCAGTAAGTGCGCCCATTATTGGTATAGAAGCATCTGGCACAGTCTCATCTGTTGTGACGACAACCGGCACGACATTTACTGGCATAACGGCTTCGGCAGCTATGGCAGCTGGCGACACTTGAGCCAACTTGCCTTGCTGAACAAGTGAATGACCCGCATCAATATGGGGCTTTGCCGCCAAGCTTCCACCAGAGGTGCCCCCAGTTGGAACCGGTGAAGACTGTCCTTCGCATAATGACAACATACGTAAGCAGGTCATCACAAAACCCGCATACTCATCAGGCGCTAAGGTCAGTTCTTGTCGGCTATGTACGGCAACGGTGTAAAGCACTTGCACAACATCAGCCGATACCGTTTGAGCCAACCGCTGAATGTCTGCGTAAACAGGCTCTTGTGCATCAGTGCTAGCGGGTATGCGTTGTGTAATTGCAATGCGCGACAATAAAATCGCTAAATCCGCTAAAGCGGTACGCATAGAAAGGCCGCGCTGCGCAAACTCGTCGGCAATTGCCAAAACGTGATGAGGATTTTGTTGAGCCAAGGCGTCAATCAAGCGAATTAAGTGGGTTTGGTCAACATTACCCAACATCGTGCGCACCGATTCTTCGGTCATATTGCCAGCGCTAAAAGCAATGGCTTGATCGGTTAAAGACAATGCATCGCGCATAGAACCTGCAGCGGCTTGACCAATTAATTTCAGTGCCGCGGGTTCAAACGCAACCTCTTCAGCCGTCAACACCACGTTTAAATGCTCGGCCACTGCAATGGGTGGCATCTGTTTGAGATTGAACTGCAAACAGCGAGACAAGACCGTTGGCGGAATTTTCTGCGGATCAGTCGTGGCCAAAATAAATTTGACGTGTGGGGGCGGTTCTTCAAGCGTTTTGAGCATGGCGTTAAAGGCGTGCCCACTGAGCATGTGCACCTCGTCGATCATGTAAACTTTAAAACGACCTGATGACGGTGCATACACAGCCTGCTCAAGCAGTTGTGTCATTTCGTCAACACCACGATTTGAGGCCGCATCAAGCTCTAGGTAGTCGACGAATCTGCCCTCGTCTATTTCAACGCAAGCACGACACGTACCGCAGGGTTTTTCTGTAATGCCGAGTTCACAATTAAGTGACTTGGCGAGCAGTCGTGAGAGTGTTGTTTTACCCACACCCCGTGTACCCGTAAACAACCAAGCATGGTGCAAGCGTTTTGTTGAGAGCGCATGGCTTAGCGCACGCACAACATGGTCTTGACCGATAAGGGTTTCAAACGAACGAGGGCGCCACTTACGCGCGAGAACAAGATATGTCATAAGCCCAGTTAAAACTTTAGCTTGAGTGGTGTACATCACAAAAATGGCGAGCCTGACTTCGGCACTGACTCTGCACGACTATGGCTGCTTCGTTCCCGACCTGACCAGTTTCACCGCCGAACCATGCGAAGGGGCCCGCCGTCGATATTCTAACAGGCGACTGAGCCAACACCCAAAATTTAGCCTAAACCCCTACCGGCGACCACGGCAACCAAATATCGTCTTTTGGGAAATACAGGGCTGCACGAGCTAAACGACCATCAATAGCTTGCAAATATCGGCAATATCGCTCAAGTTGATCCTTATAACGCGACATCATGCGTTCAGAAAATGCTTCAATAGATTCGTCTGCACCCTTGCGACTGGTTTTGTAATCAACCACCAGCCAACCGTCGTCATTCAAAATAGCCCAGTCAAGCACCGACACACTGGCCTCATCATCAACTAACGCCCACTCGGCTCGTGCATGGGGCTGGCTCAACAACCAACGGCCTTTTTCGTGTTGTAGCATCGCCAATAAAATGTCGATCACCTCTTGGGTTGCCGTTTGTCGCATGGCAACTGGCATACCGCTTAAGCCCAACTGTCGTGCAATCGTTTTACGCCGTGGCTCAAGCGTAATGACCGTCCAACTTGGTAAAACGCCTTTCATCACGGCTGCAGCGAGCCATGCATGCACAACGGTTCCCACCCATCGCTCACCCGAGATTTCGGGCGTCCAGACCGATGCGTAAATTGAGTTGTAACCTGCACTAGACTGAGTGGTTTTGGTCACCAAAGGAAACTTACGACGCAACAGTTTAGGCCCCACCCATGCCCGTGAAGACTTTGGCAGATCAAGTTCGGGTTGCGTATCTCGCTGAAGTTGAAGTGCCTCACACGCTACAAGCAATACATCTGGAGGACAAAATGGCCATAAACGAGCGAAAAGCGTTGTCGAAGCGGGTGGTTTAATGTCGCCTGTTTTGTCGTCAAGCGTCACTTGTGCCACCCAATGCAAAATAGATTGCGCGCGGGTCGCCGCAACATAGAGCAGTCGATCAACCTCATACTCACTGCGTCGCGCTTCAAGGCGGCCCAGATATTGAGAAATGGGGTCTTGCTCTTTTTCCAAATAGGCTTTAACGGGCCCAAAAACGATCGCATCGTCTAATTGGTCTACCCGAACCAAAGGCGCGGTATCACCCTTGGTTGGTCGGTGTAAGCCCATCATGATGACTGTTTCAAACTGCAACCCTTTGGCCTTGTGCATCGTCATCACTTCAATCGCCCGACCACTTGCTTCAGGTTGGGCAAACAAACGTGCCAAACCGGCCTCAGCGGCATCCATGTCAAGCGTGCCATGCTCTGCCATTTTTTCAATAAATTCAAAAACAGCTTGGGCATCTCCGTGCTCGGCCTCATCATCAACCACCCGATCACCTTCAAGGGCACGCCACGTTTGCTCGAGCTTTAATGCAAACGGCAAATTGATTTGTTCAAACGCGTCACACATCACTTGAGAAACGGACAACCAACGCTGCCACTGATCATCTTCTATAAAATGAGGGGGCTTTAGTGCTGGCCCTGCCTCTTTTAAAGCCCGTTGCATGACACTTCGAACGGTTCTTTTCAGATTTTCACCTGCTAACAGCTGATGCAATGTTTTAAGCGACAAGCCACACCAACGAGCACGCAACACCGCTACCCATGCAGCACGATCACCCTCATGTGACAATGCACGGGCAAGCTGAATTAAATCGACGACAACTGATCTTTCGCGCAACGGCACCAATTCAACCGCTCGGCAAGGTAACCCTTTGCTTCGCAAAATACGCATCACGTCACCGATGTGTTTACGTGCGCGCACTAAAATGGCGACGGGGTGTTTGGCGTCTGGGTAGTCTTGCCAACCGGCTTGAGCCAACTCAACCACCTTATTAATTTCTGCTTGATCATTGGTCAACGCATGCCACTGCACCGCTGGCTCAAAAGTTAAGGGTAAAAAGGGTTCGGAATAAGCATACGATATGGCTCCAATCGAAGGGTCATCGTGTTGGGGTAAAAGCTTTGCAAACGTATGGTTGACCCAATCAACAATAGCTGATTGCGATCTAAAATTAGTATTGAGTTGTAACGATTCAATGTCAATGACATCACTTAGGCCTTCATCGCGTACATTTAAAAACAATCTAACGTCCGCTTTACGAAAACGATAAATTGACTGCATCGGGTCGCCCACTAAAAACAAAGTTCGACCGTCACCGAGCTGCCAACCAGCAATGAGCTTTTGCAACAACTCGATTTGACTTTGGCTGGTATCTTGAAATTCATCAACCAAAATATGCTGAGTTTGTGTGTCGAGTTTTAATAACAAATCACTGGGGTCTTCACTTGACCCCAAGGCTTGGTTAGCGCGTTGCGCCACCTCAATAAAATCAACTTCCCCAGCTTGAGAAAAAGTTGCCCATAAGGCTGCTGTGGCTAGTTTTATACATTCAAGTTGAGCATGAAGCACCAGCCACTGTGCATCGGTTAACTCAGGGTTAGGCGCATGACGCACAGCCACCAATGCTTCAAGCCACAACGCACTGTCAGAGCCCGCAAAACTGCTTAGCCAAGCAAGAAAGTTATCTTTGTGTAACGATTTAGGCGGAAACCCCAAATTTTTATTAGCTGTTTTACGAATTTCATTGTCTTTCGTAAGCACGAGTGTGGCGATGGCCTGCCAAGCAGGAAGCTGGTCAATTCCAGCGGAAAACGTGCCGTGATGCCAGTCGCATAAGGCTGCCAAAGGATTAGTCTTCTCTGCATCTTGCGCTAAAAACTCAGCTGCTTGTTGCGCAATCGGTTGCAAAGAAGCTTGCCAAGTGGGTGGCAAACTTTGCAGCAATCGGTCAACATCATATTGCACAAAACTCGCCAAGCTGTTGTTAATATCTTCGCGACTTTGGCCATGACGAATGAGAGGCAACCATTGATCTCGCTTGGACAGCATGAGCGCCAAAGCCTGACAAGTGTTTTGCTGATTAAGGTCTAAGTGTTCAAGCAAGGTGCGCACAGCAGGGTTATGCACCATGTCAATCGTTTGCCGAGCAGCATTCATGTAATAACGCATCGGGTCATCGCAAATGCGTGGCATACCGCCCAACGTTGAAAGCCAAGGCATTTGACGCACCAAGCCGGCACAAAATGCATCAATGGTACGAATACTCAACCGCGCTGGGTGCGATAACAAATGCCATTGCTGTGCGTCGTCACGATCTAACGCAGCGCGAGCCAGACGCCAACTTTCAAGATGATGCCCAACTTCGGTCGGCTCAGGCTGTTGTGCTAACGCTAGCTTTTCAAGCACACGTGCATGCATTTCAGCCGCTGCTTTACGGGTAAACGTAATCGCTACGATCTGCTCGGGCTGATTCACCCGCGCCAATAAAGCCAGAATACGATCGGTTAACAACTCAGTCTTACCTGAACCCGCTGGGGCTTGCACAATGAAAGAACGGGTGGTGTCAACTGCCGTGGCACGTTGACCAATATCTGCAGGCAATCGCTTATTCATTTTCACCGTCGACTTCAACGGTTAAATCGTCTGATGAATCTTGATCAACTTCATGCAACCTAAGCAAAGCTGGAATGTCACAAAACATCAAATCACTTATAGAAGCTGATTCGTTTCGTGTATCACTCGCAATAAAGGCATCAACCAATTTGAATATTTTGTGTTGCAACGCACCCACTGCAACCTGCCAGTTTTGATTTTCAATCGAAGGCCAGTTTTCAGCAAGGTAAGTGTTGACGCCAGGCAAGCCTATATCGTCAACACTCAAACCAGCCGCTTTCACTTGATGCGGCTTAAGTTGCGCCAGCACCAAAGCGTGAATGGGTGAAACAGTTGGATTGCGCTGCTGCCAAGCGATGGAATAGGTCAACAATTGGTTTGAAACCGGTTCAGAACGAGACCAGTCTTTTTGCAAATTATTGGGTATGTGCCCCGTTTTATAATCTATCACGACATAGCTTCCGTCATCTAACTGATCGATGCGGTCTATTTGTAAAGAAAGCTTCAATGGGCCATGACAAAAAGTAAATTTCTCTTCTGCCGCGACATTTAAATAAGGTAGACGTACCGCATCAAAAGCGCACCAAGCCTGCACAACTGCAAAGGCTCTTTGAACATGCATGGCTCGTAATTCTCGGGGCATACTTTTAAATTTCTGTTCCGCAATGTTGGCAATCATGTTGCAGACATTGACGGGCCAATTGGGTTGTTGGCAAGTTTCCTGCAAGGAACTTTGGGTAGGATGCATCACAACCAATTGACGCATGACCTCATGAATAAATTTACCCTGCTCACTAAAGGGGCGGACTAAAGCATAAGGATTCAGGGCTCGTACCCCCAACCGGTACTTGAAAAAAGCCCACAGGGGGTTGATCGCTTGCTTTTCAAATACATCTGCCCCACCCCTAATATTTTCTTCTAAGGTGACAGGCGGCACCTCACCATCAGCCCAAACCTCTATTTCAGTTTGATGAAACGTACGCATACCTTTCGTATCTGAATCATCGTTTTTCAGTGTGGAGATTTGATTTGTCTGATTGGATAACGTTTTTAGCAATAAGGGTGAAGGTCGCAGTTGTCGCTCACCAGATTGCTCTGGCCAACTTAAAATAATATTTGGGGCACACTGTAAGAGGGTTTTAAATATTTGTTCAGCCCATAAGCGTTCGCGTTCTGGCGTGGCTCGTGGCGCTTGCGCAGCCCTTAAAACTTGAAGTGGAAGAAACGGGTTGGGGTTCGGTGTTGCAGGCAAAACATCGTCGTTTAGCCCCATTACCCAAACGCCATGCCAACGCCCTCCTTCAGCCTCGAGCAAACCCAAAACATCTAATCGAGCAGCGGGGTCGCGTTGGGGTTGAAACGGTGACTGCCTCGCCATCCGACCCATCAAACCCAATGCCTCGCTAGCCAGCATCGGCACAAGCACTTGGTCTAGTGCCGTAAATTTTTCGAATTGTTTGTCAATGGCTTGCACCAATTGATAACTCGTCGAGTCAAGGGGTGCATCGCCAGGAAAGCCCAAAGCAGCTAATTGCTTGCGCCAAAGATTTGTCCAAGCTAGAGCAGATTTTTTTTGAGGATTGAGGTCAGGTATGAGGGCTTGCGTAACAGTCAAGGCTGCCTGCCAAGCTTTATCAAGCATAGGCAGCTGGCCCAAGGCCTTATTCCAATCGTGTGAAGTGACATGCATCAGTTCATATTGCCGCCATCTGCTGTCAATCAAGGCTCGTGTTGCAGCTTCATTTTCTTGGCCCGCACAAAACCCCAAAAGCAACGTTGAACCCACCTGATCGACTGGGGCATCCAGACCACGATTGGCTTGCATAAGCCAGCCTAACCAACCCAATGCCGCTCGCATAGCCGGCCAGTCTGCCAAGGCTGGGGCGACTGCCACATTGAAAGAAAAATATGTTTCGCTCTGCACGTCTTGCAACACGCGTGTTAACACACGCTTAGCGTGCGGCGCATCAGTTTGTAAATTAGGGGCAACAATAGCAAAGCGTTGGTTCGGATGAGTACTCAATTGTTGATAAGCCCATTGAGCAGCCTGTTGCCACTCGTCAGACCCATCTAAACAAGACACCGCCGTTACAGCAGGCTCATCGTATGTGGGCAAAATAAGTTGCTTAATCTCAACACCTTGTTGCGCTAGGGCATTAAGCACGCCCAAATCAGCTGGCGACCATTCCGTAAAACCTAGCAAAATAATCGTTTGGGGCAACTCAACTGCCCCTGCTTGAATCAACTTTTCGACCAAATGAGGCAACTCAGCCGTATCGATTGCCTGCACAGCGTGTAATCGATCGACATAACGATCACGCCACAATTTAAACTGCTTAAATTCAGGCGTTTGTTCGTGATCTAGCACATTAATCTGCCAACCCAACATCAAGCTCTGGGCGCTGACTGCCTGCTGAGCAGCCCGGTAAACATCAAGCAATGGACGATCGGCCTCAACCTCTTGAATGACTTGCGCCCACAAAACTTGGCTACTAAACGCATCAATGACCGTTGACACCTCACTAAAGCTTTTTGCGTTGGTATTCAGACCCACATCAAATAACCTTTGCTTCAACCAAGCAGACCACGGGGCAATGGCCGGTAGAGCCTTAACCTTTGCTTTTTCAGGCCTAAAGTATTGCACCAATTCACGGGCTGTTCGGTTGTTGACCGTTAAAATGTGAGTCTGATCGAGAGATTTTTCAAGCATCGCTTGAATCGATAAAGTAGGCCAGTTCAATTTAGTCATAGTTGCTTGTGCGTTAGAAACCGCACATAGATGCAATGGATTGCCAGTTAACGCGCATACTTGGCATCAAATAGCCTAAAAAACCCAACGTCAGTATCAATGTGAGTAAAACCCAGCCTGTGACACGCCAACCTTTCGAAAACTTTAGCGGCATGGTTTGATCTGTGGGATGTGCACTGGGTTTTGTAGTCGGTTTAACGAACATAATGACCCTCTGCAAAAAAAAATTCTAGGCGGGTTGCGCAAGCGGCGCCTGTGTAATGGGTTGCTCTTTGATGGGCCAGCATAGCGCACCCGCAATCAATGCTAAGGCTATACCCAGCCACCAGACCATGTCATAACTTCCCGTTACAGCTTGTACTTTACCCCCAAGCCACACGCCCGTAAAGCTACCTAGTTGATGGCCTAAAAATACAATACCTGATAACGTGGCGGCAAACCTATAACCATAAATTTGACCTATTAATCCCAGCGTGAGCGGTACGGTTCCTAGCCAAAATACCCCCATCCACGCAGCAAAAACGTAAATAACAAATGGGGTTAAGGGCATAGCCATTAACCACAACATGCCTACAGCACGTAACGTATAAATTGCACTTAAAAGGTTTTTCTTACTGTAAATACCACCCAAACGGCCTGCCCCATACGAGCCAAAAACATTAAACAACCCAATTAACCCAATTGCAATTGCACCCGTGCTGGCATTTAAACCTCCATCTGTCACAAAAGCAGGTAAGTGCAAGGTAATGAACGCTGTATGAAAACCGCATACAAAATAACTTAAAAATAGAAAATGAAAAGTTGGGTGCTGAATGGCTTGCCCAATAGCTTGCTTCATGGATAACTGTGGCCCCGCACCAACGGCTTGATCAGGGCGACCGCGCATGTACCAAGCCATCGGTATGGCCATAGCTAAAAAGGCTGATAAGAACCAATAGGCGCCAGACCACTGAAAAGTGTCGATAAGCAACTGCCCAGTGGGCACCACTAAAAACTGACCCAATGACCCCCCTGCGCTGGCAATGCCCATGGCTGTGCTGCGAGAGGCAGGCGGAACAACACGCGCGACAACGGGCAAGATAACTGCAAACGTTGTACCAGCTTGACCCAAACCCACCAACACACCGGCCGACATATAAAGCGAAAACGTATCAGTGGCCAAACGTGTGCCCACCAAACCGAGGGCATACAGCAATGCGCTCAGAGCAATCGTGCGACCTGAGCCCCAACGGTCAGCCATCATGCCTGCACCAATTGCGCCGATACCCCAAATTAAATTCTGAATGGCAAATGCCATCGAAAACACTTCTCGAGACCAGCCATGATGCAAGCCCATAGGCTGCATAAACAAACCAAACGTTGCGCGCGTACCCATTGCCATCAACACAATGAGTGTGCCGACAATAATGGTGCGATTCATATTGGCTTGAGCGTCTGCAGCAACGGCAGTTTGGGTCGACATGTTTTGCCTTTTATTTTGAATTGATTGTACAACTCGAAGGTCGTGAACCAAGGCGTAAAAAAGCTCATTTCCTAACAAGGGTGTTAAAAGAGAAGTACTAGAAGCAAAAATTTGGCGCCGCCGGCACGAATCGAACGTGCGACTCCCTTCTTAGGAGGAAGGTACTCTATCCACTGAGTTACGGCGGCATCATCAGACATGATGCCAGTATTTTAGCGCGTCAACCACGCGGGTGATGTTGAGCATGTAATGATTTGATGCGTTCACGTGCAACATGAGTATATATTTGAGTGGTTGAAATGTCGGCGTGACCCAATAATAGCTGTACAACCCTCAAGTCTGCACCGTGATTTATCAAGTGGGTAGCAAAAGCATGCCTCAACACATGAGGTGATAACGGGGCATAAATACCGGCAAGCAAGGCATATTTTTTGACGATCAACCAAAATGATTGACGGGTCATGGCCGCTGCACGAGCGGTCACAAACAAGGCTTTGCTGGTTTGCTTGCCCAATAACAACGGTCGTGACTCACTCAGATACTTTGAAACCCAATGAGCCGCCTCAGCCCCAATCGGTACCAACCGATCGCGTCCGCCCTTGCCCAATACAACACGAACCACACCATCGGTTAACGATACGTGGTGAACGGCTAAACCGACCAATTCAGATACGCGTAAACCTGTGGCATATAACACCTCAAACATGGTTCGATCTCGTAAACCGAGCGCGGTATGTCGATTAGGGGCGCTCAAAAGTGCCTCAACCTGCGCTTCAGTTAATGTTTTAGGCATTCGAACAGCTTGCTTGGCCGCAGAAATTCGTAAACAAGGGTCTTCTGTCATATGACCTTGGCGGCGCGCCCACTTGTAGTAGCGGCGTAGGGAAGCTAAGCGTCGATTAGCAGTACTGGCTCGGGTGAGTTTTGTTTGATCGGCTAACCAGCCATTGATTTCAACGCCAGACACGTGATCAAGATCGTGAATTGAACGTTCAACCCGCAACCAATCAAAAAAAGCCTGTAAGTCACGCCGGTAGGCCTCTAATGTATTTTTTGCTAAACCATCTTCAAGCCATAATGATTCAATAAACGTATCTAAAGAGGGTGGTATAACTCTAGGCTCTATAGCAACTTGATCTGTAGGCACGATACAACCTCATTTAAATTACGCCACAATATGGCCTGAACAATTGTTTTTGCTTCAATTTACACAAACACATGAATGTTGCCCTGCTAGTTTTACCTGATTTTTTACTTATTTTAATAGGTTGGTTGCTTTATCACCGATTTGGGTTCGATCGTCAGTTTTTTTCAGGTTTAGAAAAACTCATTTATTACATCTTGTTTCCCGCCTTACTTTTTCAGTCCATATTGCGATCACCCATCTCGCTCGAAACCGCCAGTGACCTTTTTTTGGCAACGCTGTCAGTCATTGGGGTGGGTGTTTTGCTGTCAGGCCTCGCAAAATTTGCACTAAAACCCAAAGCGATTGATCTCGCTTCGACCATGCAATGTGGCTATCGCTTCAACACTTTTATTGGCTTGTCACTGGCCCCCGCTCTAGTCGGCGTCAGCGGCCAAGCCAAAATGGCTCTGGTGCTAGGTTTAGCTATACCCGTTGTCAATTTTATTGCGGTTTACAACTTAGCCAGTCAACAGGGCAAGCGTGTCGGGCTGGCTTTGCTACGAAACCCTTTACTGGTTTCAACCGTGCTGGGGCTCATTTGTAACTTTGCTGGTTTCACATTACCTGAAACAATCGACACGCTATTTGCACGTTTGGGTGCTGCAGCTATAGCGCTCGGAGTGCTTTGTATCGGCCCTAATTTAAATTGGCAAGGCATCAATCAAAAAGCGGCGTTGGTGTTATGGATGGTGCTCATTAAGCTTATGTTGCTACCCTTGGCGGCTTGGTTAATCGCCATAGCATTTGGCTTGGGCACACCTGGCGTTCAGGTTATGGTGTTATTTGCTGCCTTACCGTGTGCAACAGCGTCTTATTTATTAACGGTTCGAATGGGTGGCAATGCCCAGTTGGTCAGTGTCTTGGTCACCGTTTCAACTTTGCTAAGCGCTGTCACCATTCCACTCTGGATGTCATGGGTAAGCCCCTAAAATTAATATGTTTGTCTTGCCTCGCTTGTGTGTGTTCATTTGCCTCGTGTTGATTAAATATTTTAAAAAATACGCGATCTAATCATTCTTTGTCCTTTAAACCTAGTCATGACTCTAAACCTACCTAAACCGTTATTAAATTTAGTCCTACCCCTTGCCCTGCCGGAAAACACTGACTTTCTGGGAAAAATGCTCGGCAAAGCCCTTTTAAATGATGGGTCAGGTGGGGTGATTTATCTTCAAGGTGAGCTTGGTGCGGGTAAAACGTCGTTGGTGCGTGCATTACTCAGATCGTGTGGGGTTGAAGGTCGAATAAAAAGCCCAAGTTACGCCCTACTTGAAACTTATAAAGTTTCTAGCTTATACTTCTATCATCTTGATTTTTATAGATTTAAGAACCCACAAGAATGGCAAGAGGCAGGCTTTAGAGATTTATTCCATTTAAATGCTGTTGTATTAATTGAGTGGCCTGAGAAAGCTGAAGACTTATTGCCACAACCAGACTTAAATATTCATTTAATTTACGAGGGTGACACACGCATTGCAGAGCTTGATGCGTATACACAAAGAGGGGTAGCATGCATAAATTATCTCAACCAATCGAGCAAGAGTTAGCTCAATCAAAACTGTTTTCGCGTCGTCGCGTTTTAACAGCGGCTGGAACGTTACTTTGCTTGCCCGTATTCCCCAAAATGGCAATGGCTTCTACTGTCTTGGCAGTGCGAACTTGGCCTGCCAGCGAATATACGCGTGTCACACTTGAGTTAGATAGTGAGCTCAAAGCCGAGCACTTCACCCTTGAAAATCCGCACCGAATTGTGGTTGACATCAACGGTTTAAACATGAGCCCAGCTTTGGGTAAGCTTGTCAGCGACATTAAGCCAGACGACCCTTACATTGAAACTTTGCGTGTGGGTCAAAATCGCCCAGGCGTCGTACGTATTGTGATGGACTTAAAACAAGCCATTGCGCCACAAGTGTTTACGCTCAAACCCATTGGTGAATATCAATACCGCTTGGTTCTAGATCTTTACCCCCTTATTGCTCAAGACCCTCTTTTAGCTTTCCTTAAAGATCAGCCAAAATTGTCGGGTGACGACCCATTGGCTAAAGTTTTGAGTGAATTAAATCGCTCATTACCCCCCACCGCGTCTGCAGAACAACCCGTTGTGCCACGATCTTTAACACCTGAAAAATCAACTACGTCTATCGCCACCCCAAATAGTAGCGGCCGTCGACGCGTGTTAACCGTTGCCATTGACCCTGGGCATGGCGGTGAAGATCCCGGTGCTGTGGGAAAGGGTGGTACCCGTGAAAAAGATATTGTTTTACAAATTGGAAAACGTTTAAAAGCAAAGATTGACGGCACGCCTGGTATGCGGGCATACCTCACTCGTGACGCCGATTATTTTGTACCCTTACATGTGCGAGTTGAGAAAGCGCGACGAGTCAAAGCTGATTTATTTATTTCCATACATGCCGATGCATTTGTTAGGCCAACGGCTGGTGGAAGTTCAGTTTATGTCTTGTCAAGTCGAGGGGCTTCAAGCACCGCAGCAAGATGGCTTGCCAAAAAAGAAAATGCTGCCGACTTAATTGGCGGCGTCAACATAGGTAATCAAAACAATCAGGTTGCAAAATTGCTACTCGATTTATCTACGACGGCTCAAATTAAAGATTCTATACAAGTAGCCGATGCGATGCTCAACGAGCTTGAAGGGGTTTATCGTTTACATAAACCCCAGGTTGAGTATGCGGGCTTCGCTGTACTGAAAGCGCCAGACATACCCTCCGTTTTGGTTGAAACATCCTTCATCAGCAACCCAAGTGAAGAGCGTTTGTTGCGTAGCCGTGCACATCAAGAAAAAATTGTATCGGCACTTCACGCTGGCGTTTCAAAGTTTTTTACACAAAACCCGCATTTGGCGATGGCAGACTAAACCCATCTTTACCGACAGGCTTTTACAATGTCATGATTCAGGCCTAAGAGCCTTACCTTTTGACGGTTGTAAACGCTATGCTCGCTAGAAAATCTATTTGTGCTTTACCTGACTTGCTGATTAGCCAGATTGCAGCGGGTGAAGTAATTGAGCGGCCTGCTTCGGTTTTAAAAGAACTGGTCGAAAACGCAATCGATGCGGGCGCTCAAACCATCGAAGTGCGGCTCGAATCAGGCGGCATACGTCGTATTGCCGTCATAGATGATGGCAGCGGTATACCTCCTGAAGAGCTCTCATTAGCCTTGACCCGCCATGCCACAAGTAAAATCACCTCTTTACCTGAGCTTGAGTCTGTCGCTTCGATGGGTTTTCGAGGTGAAGCGTTAGCATCCATTGCTGCCGTCTCTAAATTGACGATTACCTCACGTTCGGGTCAAGCCCCTCATGCTTGGGCATTTTCACGCCAGATGACACAACCTGAAGCCGCATCAGGCGCTATAGGTACGTGGATAGAAGTCAGAGATTTATTTGACGATGTGCCCGCGCGACGAAAGTTTCTAAGGGCCGAGGCAACTGAACTGGGGCATTGTCTTGGCACATTAGAACGTTTGGCTTTAGCAGTTCCAGAAGTTGGTTTTCGAGTTTTTAATGGTGATCGGGCGATTAAAAACTGGCTACCTGGCTCACTCTTACAACGCATCAAACAAATCTTAGGTGATGAGTTTGTGCAAGAAGGCTTGTTGGTGGAACATCACACAGGTCTATTGCGATTAACGGGTATGGTGTCACGACCAACCGCGTCACGCGCCCGAGCCGACAGACAGTTTTTGTTTGTCAACGGTCGGCACGTTCGCGATCGCACCATTTCTCATGCACTACGTAGCGCTTATGCTGATGTTTTACACGGGGACAGACAACCCGCATTTGTATTGTTTTTAGAAATTGAACCCAGCTTGGTTGATGTTAACGTACACCCCGCTAAACACGAGGTACGTTTTCGCGATAGTGGTGCGGTGCATCAGTTTGTAAAAAACACCCTAACCCAAGTGATTGCTCAGAGCTCGGTCGCTCAAGATGAGTCAGCCCCATCACAGGCACAGGGTGCTTTGACACAAGCGAATGATGCACAACCGCTTTCACAGCCCTACCCGACCCCTCATTTAGCCCCAACCCAATCAAGGCTGACGCTCAGCGAGCCTTGGTCAGGGTCTGCCCACGCCACAAACCGTTCTTCCTACACGCCTCAAACGGCACCTCATAACGCTTGGGTACCCGCCCACGCTCCCTTGGTTGACGATGTCAACACCGAACAAGTTGATTGGCCGCTTGGGCGGGCTGTAGCTCAAGTTCATGGCGTTTATATTTTGTCACAAACGCATCAAGGCTTAGCACTCATTGATATGCATGCCGCACATGAACGCGTGGTGTATGAACAATTAAAAATTGCACTTGAAGGTCAGACCCTACCTACTCAAGCATTACTGGTGCCAGTCATCATGCCAGCTAGCGAAGTCGAAGTTGCACTCGTGCAAGAACATACCTCAAGCTTAGAAAAAATTGGGTTCGAACTCTCGGCGGCAGGGCCACAATCAATCGCCATTCGATCCGTACCCGCCATGCTGGCAAAAGGTGATTTAGAAGCATTGGCTCGAGGTGTATTGAAAGATCTGGCCGACGTTGGCGTGTCGGCCTTGCTGACCGAACAACGGAACACCTTACTGGCCACGATGGCTTGTCATGGAGCAGTTCGTGCCAATCGACGGTTAACACTCGAAGAAATGAACGCTTTACTTCGACAAATGGAAAAAACTGAACGTGCTGATCAGTGCAATCATGGCAGACCGACTTGGGTGCACTGGAAAATGAATGATCTCGACAAGCTGTTTTTAAGAGGCCAATAACGCATGGCGACTGCTGCCACTGAAATGCCAACCAACCCAGTTGTTTGGTGCATTGCGGGCCCCACAGCCTCAGGCAAAAGCGCCATCGCTGCGGCGTTGGCAAAACGTTGGCCGATTGAAATTATTAATGTAGATTCAGCCACCATTTATCAACACATGAACATTGGTACCGCCAAACCCAGTGCTCAAGAACGCCTTCATACCCCTCACCATTTGCTTGACTTAATTGACCCAACCGAAAGCTATTCGGTTGCACAATTTAGAACAGATGCACAAAACGCTGTGCAAGCGGTATTAGGTCGGGGGCATATTCCGCTATTAGTGGGTGGCACCATGATGTATTTTAATGCCCTCAAAAATGGTTTACACAATCTGCCAAGTGCTAACCAGAGCATTCGCGATCAAATTGAAATTGAAGCGCGTACAGAAGGTTGGCCGGCCATGCACCAAAAATTAAGCCAAGTAGACGACATCACCGCGGCAAGGCTGGCTCCCCACGACAGCCAACGCATTCAGCGAGCGCTAGAAGTATGGCGCACCAGCGGTGTAACTTTATCGGAATGGTTAAGTCAGCCCTTACCTCAATCTGCCCATGCATTTTCAACACGATTAATAAGTCTAGAACCCAGTGATCGGCTGGCGCTTCACCGCCGTATTGAAAACCGGTTTGATGCCATGCTTGAGAAAGGTTTAGTCAATGAAGTGCGGGAACTGTTTGAACGTGGTGACTTAAAGCCAAACCTGCCCTCTATACGCTGTGTGGGGTATAGGCAAATATGGGGCAATTTAACAGGTGAATTATCACTTGCCGAAGCACGCGAGCAGGCCATTACAGCCACACGCCAATTGGCTAAGCGACAATTGACATGGTTGCGTGGCATGCCTGAACGCGAGGTGATTGATTGTTTAGATGCGCACGCACCTAAACAAGTGATTGATACGTTAGCACTCTATCTGGGTTAAATCACCATGGTTTGAACGGCATCATTGGCGCATGCTTTGATGTGACCCAAGCTGTAAACCGTTTCACCCTGTGCCGTAAAAGCCCTTGCAATGGCCTCAGCTGAAGAAGCCGGCACCACCACGACCATACCAACTCCGCAGTTAAATACGCGATGCATTTCATGATCGGCAACCCCCCCTTCTTTTTGTAACCAAGCAAATAAGGGGGGCAGTGCCCACGCATCACGCGCCAATTCGGCCTGCAGGCCAGGCGCCAAAATGCGGGGTACATTGTCTAGCAACCCACCGCCTGTAATATGGGCCAAGCCTTTAATATCTTGTTTAAATTCTGCCAAAACTGTCAAAACAGACTTCACATAAATGCGTGTGGGTGCCATCACAACATCACCCAAGGGTTGACCATGAAAATCTTGGGTGGGTTTAGCCTGTGAGCGCTCAAGCACCTTACGCAGCAGTGAATAACCATTCGAATGGGCCCCACTTGAAGCCAAGCCCAATACGACATCACCGGGCATAATTGATTTACCATCAATTAAGGCTGATTTGTCTGCCGCACCCACCGCAAAACCTGCTAAATCGTATTCGCCATCAGGGTACATACCTGGCATTTCAGCTGTTTCACCACCAATTAAGGCGCAACCTGCCAGCTCACAACCCCGGGCAATACCGCCAACCACTTGCGCGGCTACATCAACAGACAGCTTGCCGCATGCAAAATAGTCTAGAAAGAATAAAGGTTCAGCGCCTTGCACCAAAATATCGTTCACACTCATTGCCACCAAATCGATACCAACCGTATCGTGGCGTTGCCAATCAAATGCAAGCCTGAGTTTGGTGCCTACCCCATCCGTACCAGACACCAACACAGGCTCTTTAAACTTCTTAGGCACTTCAAACAGCGCGCCAAAGCCCCCAATACCTGCTAGAACACCATCGCGCATCGTACGCGCAGCGAGCGGTTTAATACGGTCAACAAGGGCTTCGCCAGCGTCAATATCAACGCCCGCATCGCGGTAAGTAAGAGAAGTGGGTGTAGAAGTCATATAAGGCGCCAATATGGGACAATTGAGTGTAGTAAATCCGTATAACTGTGTATTTTACCCAAGAGCCGATGAAGCATCAGCTGATTCTAGATATTTTACCCAATAGCCAGCCAAGTTTTGACAACATGGTGGTGGGTCATAACGCCCAAGCCATTGAATCTGCAAGAAACCTAAAAGCCGGTCAAACCCTTTATCTATGGGGCCCTGACGGCTCAGGTCGCAGTCATTTGTTAAAGGCTAGTACCCATACGTTTGGCGGTTTATATTTTGATGATAAAACATCAGCCGAGCATATTCTTCAGTGTGCAACCGGCAATTTACCCATGCCACCGCTGGTTGCGATAGACGACATGCACAAGCTTGACTTAGCCAGTCAATCAGCTAGCTTTACCCTTTACAACCGATTTAAAGAACTCAGTGGCGGCGAACACGCCTTCAAACTTATCGTGGCAGGTGATAGAGCACCGCTTAACATGCCACTGCGTGAAGACTTACGCACCCGGCTCGGGTCTGGGTTCACAGAGCGACTCACGCCCTTATCTGATCAAGACAAGCTTGAAGCGCTGTTAAATTTAACGCATGAACAAGCCATGCCTATTACGCCTGAAGTTTTACAATGGCTCCTTAAGTATGGCTCTCGCGATATTCGGGTATTGTGGGGCACCATACAATCACTTGACCGTTACGCATTGTCACATCAGCGCGCGATTACCGTTCCTCTGTTAAAAACAATGCTTGCAGAACAAACACTGTTTTAAAAAATGAAGCTTATGAAACCAACTCGTCTTGCACTATTTGACTTAGACCATACCCTTTTACCTCTTGATAGTGATTATCAATGGGCCGACTTTCTTGCCCGCACAGGTCGAGCAGGCAACCCTGAAGTGGCCCGCGCCCGCAACGATGATCTCATGAACCGCTACAACAAGGGTCAATTAACCGCCCAAGAAGCGGCTGAGTTCATGCTAGGGCTATTAGCCGCTCACCCACCCCACGATTTAGCGCATTGGCATGAGTCTTTTATGCAAGAAGTGGTTCGCCCTGCCTTGTTACCACAATCGATAGCCTTGGTTCAGAAACACTTAACAGCCGGCGATTTGTGCGCCATTGTGACGGCAACCAATAGCTTTGTAACCGCACCCATTGCTCGAGCGCTAGGCATAAACCATTTGATAGCTACCACCCCAGAATATGTGAACGGTCGTTATACGGGTTACATTGAAGGCATTCCGAGCTTTCGAGAAGGCAAAATTACACGTGTAAACGATTGGCTCGATACAATGGGTTTATCGCTCGCTGACTTTGAGTCTTCGCACTTTTACAGCGACTCAATGAATGACTTACCCCTGCTTGAGTGTGTCACGCACCCTGTAGCCACCAACCCAAGCGATGAGTTGAGGGCCATAGCCACCGCTCAAAACTGGGTCATTATTGATTTATTTAAATAAGACAACCCCTACACACATGCTCGTGCAAACAATAAAAACAATCGTTAACAAAGTTTTTAAACCTGCCAAATCAACAAAAGGCTCGGTCAAACGCTATAGCGTCAGTACCCATCGCATTGATAAGCGATCGGTTTCACGTAACGCCATTAAAGTCTGCGAGGTGTTGCAACAAAAGGGCTTTGATGCCTACATTGTGGGTGGCGCCGTACGCGATTTAATGATTGGCCTTGAGCCCAAAGATTTTGATGTGGCAACTAACGCCACACCCGAGCAAATAAGACCTTTGTTTAGGCGTGCACGCATCATTGGTCGTCGCTTTCAGTTGGTACATGTGGTGTTTGGTTCTGAAATCATTGAGACGTCAACGTTTCGCGCGCCAGCGCACGCCGCACAATCAACTGATGACCATGGGCGCATTTTGCGTGATAACGATTTTGGCACACACCCCCAAGACGCAGCACGTCGCGACTTCACCATTAACGCGCTTTACTACAACCCCGTCAATGAAGAAGTCATCGACTTTCATAAAGGCGTACCCGATTTAAATAAACGGGTTGTTCGCATGATTGGTGACCCACAAACACGCTATCGTGAAGACCCTGTTCGTATGTTGCGCGCGGTTCGCTTCGCAGTCAAACTCAATGGCACGATTGAAGCTGACTCTCGCCAACCCATTAAAGCAATGGCAGATTTAATCGATAACGTACCCGAAGCCCGTTTATTTGATGAAATGCTCAAGCTTCTAACTTGCGGCCATGCGCTAGACTGCTTAAAGCAGTTGCGTACACATGGTTTACATCAAGGGCTTCTGCCATTGTTAGACGTGGTACTAGAGCAACCTTCAGGCGCTGCTTTCGTTGAACTTGCACTAGATCGAACCGATCATCGTGTACGCAGCGGTAAACCCGTGAGCCCCAGCTTTTTGTTTGCCTCCTTGCTTTGGCAACAAGTTGAACTGCGTTGGCGCGAGCAAGTTGCTAAAGGTGAAATCAGTTTGCCCGCTTTGGTGAGTGCAGCCGATATTGTCATCGAAATGCAAACCAAAAAACTCGCTATCAATAAACGCTTCACCTCAGATATGCGCGATATTTGGTTCATGCAACCCCGTTTTGAACGACGTGTACCGCGCATGATTCATCGCTTAATTGAACAGCCTCGCTTCAGAGCTGCTGTTGATTTTCTACAACTCAGAGCTGCGGCGCATGAGTTCGACAGCTTACTCGCACAATGGTGGATGGACCTGGCCAACGCTTCTGAAGATAAACGCCAAGATATGCTTGAAGAATTGGCTAAGTTACCGCCTAGCACCCAAGATCGAGGGCCACGTAAACGCCGCCCTCGTAAGCGCAAACCAGCTCAAGCTGAAACAGTACAAGCTGAAACAGTACAACCTATTCAAACAACCCTTAGTTTGTAATCTACCTGAGACCAACTATGCCTGTTCATAGCCATCGAAGGCCTTTATTGGCCTACATCGGTTTAGGTGCTAATTTAGGTGACGCACAACATACACTAAGTGTTGCCATAGAAGCCATTAATAGCACCTCGGGCATCAGATTATTGCAAGCATCAAGCCTTTATGCCTCAACCCCTGTTGATGCGCCAGGCCCCAGTTACACCAATGCCGTTATTGCAATTGAAACAACCCTTGATGCCCTGAGTTTGCTTGCTTTGATTCAAAAAATAGAACAACAGCATGGTCGCGAGCGGTCATTTCGTAATGCGCCTCGAACACTAGATTTAGACATACTTTGGTTCAATGATGAAACCATTCAGTTACCTCAGCTAACTGTGCCACACCCCAGAGCGCACTTAAGAGCCTTTGTTTTAATGCCTTGGGCTGAAATTGCACCGAGCAATTTTGTTTTAACCCATGCAGGGCAAACTCTGGCACTTAAGACTTGGTGTGACAGCATTACTGACCAAACCTGCATGAAGCACTGAGAAACGTTGGTTAATATTGAAATCGCTAAGCGTGACGTAATCGTTTTATATGGCACCCGCTTGACGCAACTTAGCTATTTGTTCAGCGCTACAACCCACTTGCGTCAAAATCATATCAGTGTGCTCACCCAAAGCAGGTATAGCCTCAATACGCGCTTCAAATGACTGGTTCGTTGCTGGTGGCTTGAGGGTAGACAACATACCCACCGGGCTTGGCACATCAACCCAACGCTGCCGAGCATGAAGTTGAGGGTGCGCCCAGACATCTTTCATTTGATTAACACGCGCATTTGCAATCTGTGCTGATTCAAGTCTCGCCACAACCTGTTCAATCGACAAATCACTCAATGCATCAACAATGTGCTGCCGCAACACGTCTCGGTTTTCAACTCGTTTTGAATTCGACATGAACAGGGGGTTTTGAGCCAAACTCGCGTTCAAAAGAACCCTTTCACAAAAAACTTGCCACTCTCGTTCGTTTTGCAAGCCCAACATCACCGTATTTCCATCACCAACCGGAAACGGCCCATAGGGGAATATGGTGGCATGAGCGGCCCCAGCACGGGGGGGTTGAGGCGCGTCATCATAAGCATAATAAAGGGGGAAACCCATCCATTCGACCATACTTTCCAACATCGACACATCGATTTGACTACCTAACCCTGTTCTTGCGCGAAGCAATAAAGCATTCAAAATACTGGAATACGCATACATACCAGCAGCAATATCTGCAATTGAACAACCCGCTTTGGCTGGCTCATCGGCAGTACCCGTGACAGAAACAAAACCACTTTCACTTTGAATCAATAAGTCATAAGCTTTCTTGGTTTCGTAGGGCCCACCCTCGCCGTAACCTGAAATATCACACACAATAAGTTTTGGAAATTTTTCATGTAAAACATCAAATGAAAGCCCCATTCGCTTGGCAGCGCCGGGTGCCAGGTTTTGCACAAACACATCCGCTTGGCTTAACAGTTGCTGCAAAATAGCATCTGCATCAGGGTGTTTCAAATCAAGCGTCAAGCTCTCTTTAGAGCGATTTGTCCAGACAAAATGTGACGACATACCTTTGACACGTTCATCATACGCCCGAGCAAAATCACCTACATTTGGGCGCTCAATCTTAATCACCCGCGCGCCCATATCAGCCAATTGGCGAGTACAAAACGGTGCGGCAATAGCGTGTTCAAGACTGACAACTGTGACACCGTCTAAGGGCCGAATCGGGGCTTGCGTGTCATGCGTTGAAGCCACTGCTTGAGTTGTCGTGTTAGTTGTCATTTTTTTACTCAAACGTTAGTTGAGCTTGATGCGCCAGTGTGCCACCTTGACTGACCCATAGTTGTGCCTCGCCCGGCGCTTGAACAGTGCCGGCCACTTCGAACGGCGTTGGGCACACCATAGGTCTTAAACCGCGATAATTAAAATGTTTGAGCTTTGCTTGTGGGTGGGCAGCTTGAAAAGTTTGTAGCATAAACGTAGCCAACATCGGGCCATGCACAACCAAGCCTGGGTAGCCTTCTTGCTTGGTCACATAGGGGTAGTCGTAATGAATACGATGGCCGTTAAAGGTTATGGCTGAATAACGAAACAACAAAACGGGGGTGGGCTCAATGGTGCGCTGCCATTGCGCCACAGGTGGTAATTCTGTACCGATCAGCTTCGGCGGGCTGGGTTCTCGATAAACAATGTCTTGTTCTTCAAGAATCACACGTTGGCCTAATTGTTCGACTTCATGCGTCAAGGTTACAAAAAGTAAGGAGCCCGTTTTACCTTGTTTTTCTTGTATGTTTTTGATGGTGGAAGTCTTGCGAGCGGGCACACCAATCTTAAGTTCACCTTCAAATGTAACCCGCCCCCCCGCCCACATACGGTTGCGATTGTCGGCAGGTGGTAAAAAACCGCCCCGCTCAGGGTGACCGTCTAGGCCAATTTCCGCTAAGGGAACACTCTCTAAAAAATAACACCAGTGCCATAACGCACTCAGTGAATCGCCTGCCTCGGGCATCGGGCAACTCAGTGTTGCCGCAATACGCTTTGCATGGCCCGCATCTAGTGGGTCATCAAATGTTTGTGAACGACCTAACCAAGCTGACAAATTGACTGGTGACATTGTTTTCTCTTTAACATTTACGGTGCAATCATCATTTAACTATACGGCAGAGTCTTGTGGTT
>CALBMZ010000089.1 GCA_937896225.1 uncultured Alcaligenaceae bacterium
GTGCTGAGTCTTTTTTGTTTATATCTTTCATATTTTATCTCCAGATGTTTTAAGAGTGATGCATAGTTTGCTCACAACTAACTCACAACTAACTCATTAACGTGTTAAGTACTTCTCTTTGTATTGATAAACATTAATAAGTATTACTATTTAAAACCTCGATTAACAAAATTAGTTGCTTAAAAAATTCAAATCTGAAGTTTCTAAACTCAAGGTTTGACCCATGGTTTCGTACGTTTCAGGTTTCATTTGATCGCGTGAAGCCCAGATATGCTCTTTCATTAATGTCGTTTTGGAAGACTAAAGTCAACATCGTGCCTTAATCACTTAGTCAACAAAACAAAAACAGGAATTTTTTGTTTTGAACTATTAAACTCAAATTTGACTGCAACTGGATTATTAACTAACGAAGTATCAATCGGTGCGTTAATGACCTTACCGTAAATACACGGCCCCTCTGCCAACTGAATTGCTGCAAAAACATAGGGACACTCTTCAACAAAACCATCGTGATGAGGTCTATGAATAGTTGTATTGGAAATTATGAAACCCTCACCTATAGATTCTACCCATCGTAGATGAGGTGAGTAACAGAAGGGGCAAGATGCTCTGGGATAAAAAATGTGCCTTTGACAGCTAACTTCCTCGCACTGTTGTACAAGTAATTTCTCTTCATTTGCCCCCTGCCAGAAAGGTTGCGTGAGCGAATTAATTCTCGGTTGTGGCTTCATCATATCTCCAAACATTTTCAATCATCTCTTTGCAAAATCACTGCGCTCGAGCTCACACCACGACCATATGCAACCATACCGTAGCCGGCAGCAACACCTGTTCTGCACTTGATTTGCCTCTCTCCTGCTTCTGCACGAAGTTGCGTAACCGCTTCATACAGCCCTATCATTCCACCTGAAGCACCCGCTTGTCCTGCAGAAAGTTGCCCCCCACCTGTATTAACTGGGAAACGACCATTCGTAGTGATGCCATTTTTCATGACAAACTCAGCCGTTTTACCTGGACTTGTTATACCCAAACCCTCAAGCTGGTAAAAAGCCATAACAGGGTAATCATCGTAGACCTGAGCAAAATCAAGTTCGCTTGGTGCTATTCTCGCTCGATCAAACAAAAAATCTTTGAATTTGTCCCAGCCACCCGGATTCGAGTAGATATCGTTCTTATGCGCGTTGTGAATTTCAGCAGCAGAGAGTATGCGAACTGGAGTACCTCGTGTTTTGTTGGCAATACGTTCAGACACCAGAACAAGCGCATCGGCACCTGTACAGGGCATGACGCAGTCAAATAGTCTTAAAGGGTCGGCAATCTGTTTGGCATTTAAGTATGCCTCAAGTGTCAACTCATTCCTTAAAAGTGCATTTGAATTTAGCATTGCATTTTTTCTAAGAGAAATACAGAAATGACCGAAATCTTCTTCCACCGCACCGTAACGCTCCATGTAGAGTCGAGTGTGCAAAGCAAACATTCCGTTGGCACCGCCAAACCCTTGTGGCGACATAAAGTCTCGAACTGAGCCGTTAAAATGATCTAAGGTATTGTTATGTGACTCTACGTTAAATGCATCAGCCGCCACAACTAAAGCGACATCGCAAGCACCATCATGTATTGCGCGAGCCGCATGGCTTAGCCCTATTATTCCTGATGCTCCACCATATAAGCCTTGAAACAGAAACCTTGGCTCTAGCCCAAACTGTTCAGCTATTGTTGCGGAGTTGTCAGGTGGCAACAAAAATGAAGTAATAGCGAGTCCGTCAACCATATGCCATTCAAGACCAGCATTCCGAAGGGCCACGGAACCAGCCTCATGAATCAGTTGAGGTATGGTTCGATCTGAGGCTTTTGAATATTTGGCTTGGCCTGCACCAACGATGCGAACATCATTCACCATTTTTTTCATATTTATATAACCCCTTGATTGATAAGATCGTTATATTTTTCTTCACTCAAGCCAAGTAGCTCAATAAAAACATCTCGATTATCTTTACCGAGTGGACCACCGCTATAACGAACTGATCCAGGCGTATCAGAAAACGAAGGGACTACATTTTGCATTTTGACTGTGCCGAAATCTTCATCCGCAACATCAATTATATTTTTTCTAAAAATATATTGAGGGTCATTAAAAATGTCTTTAATATTTAGTACTGGGCCAGCAACCACTTCATTGTCATCAAAAATTTTCGTAACTTCATCTAATGTGCGCTGTCGAATCCATTGCGCAATGATGTCATCTAATTCATCTGCATTTTCACAACGAACGGCATTGTTTACAAATCGTTCGTCAGAGATCAAATCAGGTCTACTAATGGCAAATGCTAAACGTTCATATGTTTTTTGTGAGCTCGCAGAAATGCCTAACCATCGATCATCTTTCGTCTGATAGGTGTTTCTGGGCGAATCTTCAGCGAGGCGATTTCCAATTCTTTCCTTAATAATCCCAAGTTGGTCGAAACCAATTACCTGAGCCTCAACAAGTCTAAATAGGGGTTCATACAAGCTAACGTCAATTTCCTGCCCTTTTCCATCACCGTGATCACGTTTGTAAATTGCAAACATTGCAGCCATCGCTGAAAACGTAGCCGCTAAAGAGTCGGCCAACGGGAACCCAGGCAAGCTAGGTGGCTTATCTGGGAACCCAGTGAAAGACGGCACGCCTGAAAATGCTTCTGCAATAGTTCCGTAACCGCCTTTAGATGAATAGGGTCCTGTTTGTCCAAAACCAGAAACTCTAACCATAATTATTCTTGGATTAACTGCAGCAAGTTCAGCATAGC